>JANWZD010000005.1 GCA_025054935.1 Dehalococcoidia bacterium
TGGTTGGCACGTTGAGCCGACAGCCGCCAAGGTCGCGGGGCCAGCCACGATCGGGATTGCCGCGCCCGTCGCTGCGCTCCGGGCTCGCAATGACGCCGTCTGTCGACGAGATGACGATTGGCAGCGCTCTTGCAGCGCCTGTCGCTGCGCTCCAGGCTCGCAATGTCGCCTCAATCCAGCGGCCACGACCATCGCTACCCCCTTCGTCATACGCGCAATGACGGCGTGACGCGCAGCCCTCGGCGAGGCACACTCCTCACTGCCTACAACGGCGACCGTTCGCACTGCTCCGGCTGCACCCTCTCCAGAACGGCTCCATCCCTCGATGCGCTCACACCGGCAGAAATGCGCCACGACTCATCGGGATCGCCGCGCCCGTCGCTGCGCTCCGGGCTCGCAATGACGGGAGTGAAGGAGCATCGCGCGCGCTGGCGGGATGAAGGACCACCACCCGCACTATTGCTCTTCGCCTACGCAAGACCGCCGCGCTGTCCAGCAACGGCCCTCACGTCAGGCCCAGCTCGTCCTTCAGCGCGATCACCGCTGCTCGCAGCTGCCAGGCCTGCGCGTTCCGGCCCTCGCCGAGCAGTGCCTCCGACACGCCCCAAATTGCATCCAGTTGGACCCGCACAGGGCTGGGCGGAAAGAGATTCGCCGCCCGATACTCCGCCGCCTTTGCGAGCACCGGCCGGACATAGCGCTCCGCCACCCGGCCGCCGAAGAGCGCCTGCCAATCCCCTTTGACGCGGCGAAGCGCCGGACCGCCGGCGTTGTGCGCCGCAATCGCCGCTTCCACCGAGCCGAATTCATCGCGGTAGGCGCGATGGGCGCGGATACCTACCTCCAGATTGCGCTCCGGGTTCTTCCGCTCCTCAACCGACATCCCGAAGCCAAGCCCCTCATCGTGCAGTTGGAGCAGCCCCACCGAATGCCCGTCGTCGCCCACCGCGTCCGGACGAAAGCCGCTCTCGATCCAGCACATCGCCGCGATGATGTACGGGTCGACGCCGTAGCGCTCGCACAGCCGCGCGATCTGGGCGCGGATCTCCTCCGGGATCACCGTCTCCTCCTTCCACTCCCCGCGTACCGCCTCGCGCAGCGGCGCAAGCCCCTCCGCCGGCAGCACAAACGGCTCCCAGCGCGGGTCGGCCGTCCCGAGAATGAACAGGCAGCACGCCTCGACCCGTCCCGTGGCGGCAAGGCGGCGGAGCAGCCGCGCCGTCCGAGCGACCCGCTCCTCCGCGCTGATCCCGTCGCTGCTGTCGCCCGCCTCGGCGACAAAGAACGGCTTGCCGTAGTCAAACGCCAAGAAGCGCAGCGCCACGCTGAGGTCGCCTTGGCCATAGGCGTGGACCCCAATCGCGTCGAAGCGGCTGATCACCGGCCGACCGGCAGCGTGCCATCCCTCTTCCCCTTGGGCAGCCGCGAACGGGGGCGAAACGAGCCGCGCCCGTTCGCCAAAGAGCACTGCCAGCGCCGACCGCGCCAGCTCTAGCCGCTCGAAGTAGCAGGACGGGACCGGCCGCCCGTGGAGGTTCGGCTCGCTATCGGGGATGAGGACAACCGGCGGCGGCGCGCCCGCCGCGAGCAGCCGCTTCGCCGCCGCGCTCAGGCGCTGGACCGTCGCCGCCCAGTCGCGTTCGAAGTCGCCATCCGCGTCCGGCCGGATCGCTACCCGCACGCCGCGCCGGACCAGCCCGTCAAGCGTCCGTTCTCCATCGGCCGGGTCGAGAACGTGATACGGCCGGATTTTGGCGATCGTCGCCCCGAGGGCGTCGAAGCGTCGCCACTCCTCGGGATGCACCGCCGGCCGGTTCGGCAGCTCCCAGCCGAGCAGCAGCACTCCCGCTGCCGGCGCTCCAGACGACGAGGGCGCATCAGCGCGCCGCCATGTGACCTCGAGCGTCTGGTAGCGATTGTCCGCCTCCGCCGGCGGGCCGTCTGCTAGGCCGAGCGCCAGCCCCAAGCCGTGCACAGCCTGTCCTCCGCCGACCGGCTCGACCGACCACGGTCCCGGCCCGTGCGCCGGGTCATAGGCGCTTCCGCTGTTCACCGGCAGCTCCGCTTGCCCGCCGTCGACCGGCGATTCGATCGCCAGCCCGCCGACCGACCGCCAGAGGACACCGCTCGGCGCCTCGCCGACAAACCGCGCCCGCAGCAGCGGCCGGCCGTGGACCTCGCGCAGCGCCACGACGCGCCATGGGCCGGGCCGGTCGTCGATCCGCACCCGATAGCGCGAGAGCAGCCATGCGGCGGGAACCCGCTCGCCGCGCCAGGTCCAGCCCTCGACCCCGCTCATGCCTCGATCCAATGCGCCCACAGCTCCGGCGACCACGCCGAGAAGCTGAACACCGGCACGCTTCCTCCGCTGTCCTGCACCACCCGTCCCTCGAGATACTCTCCCGCCGAGAACAGATAGTCCCCGCTCACTACGGGGATCTGGGTCTGGGTTCCCCCCGGCCGCGGCGCCACGACCACCGTCGCGATCACGAGCGCCCCATTCACCCACAGGCTCGCCCCGCGCACCGACCCTGCTCCGGTCGGCTCATCGAAGCTCGCCGCAAACCCCACGTGATACCGCCCCGCCGTCTGGATCGTCAGCCGCGTCGGCGCTTCCGCGCTCCACATTCCATCGGTGTCGTAGCGCGCAACATCAAATGCCAGCGCCGTCTGCGTCCCGCTTGGGATCGGCTGGCTCGTCGTCCGCCGCACCCGGCACATCGGCCGCCGCCGTGCCGCCAGCGATGCAATCACGCACCGCTCGCTCGCCACCAAGGCGTCCCACACCCCCACCACCACCTCATCCCCCGGCTTCAGCTGCCACGCCGCCAGATGCCGCGCCACCGCCACGCCGCTCTGCACCCCGCTCAAGCTCCGCTCAAGCCGCACCGTCGCCGTGTAGGTCGCCGCGTCAAAGCTGACCACCACCGCCCGCTCCAGCTCCATCGCCCTCACACCGCCCCAAGCTCCAGTTCCTGCCAATACCGCTGCCGCCCTTTCCACCGCTCCAGCCCAAACGTCACCGCCCGCACCCGCCGCCGCGTCCCGCTCCGCCCCACCCGCCCATGCGTCACCGTCACCACATCCCCCACCTGCGTCCCGACGTTCGGTGCGCTCACCAGCACCTCGCGCCCTGCCCGCAGCACCGCCCCCCGCACGATCGCGGCCGCCCGGGCCCCCGCTTCGCTCGCGCTCGCTACCGACCGGTCCGCTACCACCCAGCCGCCATCCCCCCACACCGCCACCGCCTCATCCTCCTGCGCCTGGCCGACGTGCGCCCCCGTCACCACCCGCACAAACGCCGG
The DNA here is from genome assembly GCA_025054935.1 of Dehalococcoidia bacterium. NCBI lineage: Bacteria > Bacillati > Chloroflexota > Dehalococcoidia > Dehalococcoidia bacterium. The sequence continues at coordinate 3,306 of JANWZD010000005.1, forward strand.
CTCCACCGCCCCCGCTTCCCGCACATACTCCGCCACCGGCTGCTCGCCCGGTCCTACCGTCTCGTCCCCCGCTCGATAGCTCCACGTCGACCCATCGCTCTCCTGCGGAAACCGAGAGGCCACGCCAAAGCCATCCGGCAGCAGCCAATCGCGCCCCAGCCCAATCAGCCGCCGCGCCGCCGTCAGCCCATCCGTTCCCGGCAGCACGGTGAATGCCGGCGTCAGCCCCGCAAACTCCGGGCTCAGCGACCACGCTCCATACGCGAGCCCCGCCAGCCGGCACAACTCGCCCACGATCGCCGGCGCCGGCGACCCGCTCCACACCAGTTGCCGCCGCGGCCGCCACCGCCTCAGCAGGCCGAGGGCGTCCGTTCCCTCTATCTCCACCACGCTCCGCCCATCTCGCCGGTCCACCACCCGCACCGCCTCCGCCCAATAGACTGCCGGCGGCCCGCTCAGCGGAAACTCCGTCCCTGCCGTTGTCCGGTATCCGGCGTCCAGCGCAATCTCCCCGCCCACGGGCAGCGCCTCCACCAAGGCGCCGTCGCTGTTGTCCAGCGTCAGCCGGCACTCCCCCGGCAGCGACCACCGCGCTGCCACCACGCGGCTCGAATAGTCCGTCCCCGCTGCGTCCGGCACGACGGCCCGCCGCACCAGCCCCGGGTGGCAGAGATACGCCCACGTCCCGTCCCACGCCAGCGCCGCTCCTGCCAGCCGCCCCATTGTCACCGGAACGGGATCGCGCCAAGCGTTGTCTGACCACAGCGCATTCCGGACCAAATAACTCATCAGGGTCAGCGCATATGCCCCGCTTCCGCTCCACCGCTCGACCAGCGTCACCCGCACCCGATCCAGCAGCCCAATCGCCGGCGAGCGAAACGCCACATTCCCATCCCCCGCCGTCAACACCCGCGCTGCCTCCCAGCTCCCCAGCGCCAGCGCCCCGCCGTCGCCCCAGCGCAGTGTCCAGACCGCTGGCCTTCCCGCCGCTGTCGTCCCCGTTACTGCTACGCACCAGTCCGCCTCGTCGTGACACGCCCCCACCCCGCTGATGCTCCCGAACGCCGTCGGGCAGGCGCTCACCGCCCCCCAAACCCCGCCCGTCTGCCGCGCCGCCTTCAGCGTCGCCCCGTCCGCAAAAAAGACTGCCCGGTCCCCATTGCTCCGCTGCGCTGCCCCAACCGCTCCCAGCGCCCCTGCAGCAGTCGCCGCTGTCGCCCACCCCGACCAGCTCGCCCCGCTGTCTGCCGTCGTCCGCGCCCGCACGCTGCCGCCTTCTCCGTCAACCGCGATCATCCCAAAGACGCCGCTCGTCCCCACCGCACAGCCAATCCCGCTCACCGCGCCCGTCGCCACGCCGGTCCAGTTCGACCACGGCGCGCCCGCCGATGGCGCCGCGATCACCTGCAGGTTCACCGTCCCCGCCGATGCCCGATAGGCGCGCAGCAGCGCCCCGTTCCCAAAGCAGCCCGCCCCGTGCGCCGCATCCGGCTCGCCGCCGGCATAGAGCGTCTCGGTGAAGCGCAGCCGCCGCACCCCCCCAAAGGCATCTCGCCAGAGCAACGAGAGCGCCGGTTCGCCATCCAGCGCCCGGCACGCCGCCGCCAATGTTGCGCTCATCGTCCGCATCCGCGCCCTCCCGCGCCCGCCCAGCAGCACTGTCCCCGGAGCAGCCCCCCGCCGCGCTGCGTCTCCCTCACGGTCCGGCATCCCGCGACTGGCTCGGCAGCAGTCCTGCCGGCAGATACAGCCGGCGCGACCGCAGCGCCCGCCGCCGCCGGTCAAGCCCCTGCCGAAACTCCTCGAGCGCCATCGCTCCCCAGCGGCGGTAGCGCTCCGCCGTCTCCTCGCCGCCCGCCGTCACCCGACCGATCGCGTAGTTCGCCCATTCCAGCGCCGCGTAGCCTGCCGCGCCTCGGCAGACCAGCTCTTCATCGCGTGTCGGCAGCGTCGAGCCATCCACCGCATGCACCGCCAGCCAGTAGATAGCGGCCGGCGAGCCATCCGCCGTCGCCGCGGTCAGCAGCGTGAGCGTCGTCTGCCAGAGCGAAAAGCGGACATAGCGCGGCGGCCACTGCCCGGCCGGCCATTCCACCGCTTCCACCCGCACCAGGTCGGCAAGCGTCCCGACCGCGATCTCGCGGCTGCCCGCCGTTGTGGGAAGCATCGTCTTCATCTCGCGCGGCGCCGCGAGCGAGTACTCGCGGATCGCCCGCTCGAGGTGGCGCTGCAGGTGGGCATCCGACCAGCGGTACGGCGCCACCTCATCGTTCAGGTCCTGACGCATCCGTGCCAGCAGAACTGCGAGCGTTGCCATCTCAGCGGCTCCTCGACCTCCACTCAGAACGCGGCGGGGGCGGCGGCGCGAGGGATGAGCTCGCGGCTTGGGGATACGCCGCCGCCCCCAGACAGACGGCTAGGCGACCACCGCTGCGCCTGAGATGCCGTCGATCTTGGCGAGACAGAGCGTGCTGAACGCCGCCACCGCGCAGTACCACTTCACCCGGAAGCGGCGGGCGTCCTTGCTCTCCAAATGCCCGATATCCTCGACAACAATCCCGTCGCTCCCCTCCAGCCCGGCAAGCGCGTCCTCGCCGAACTTCAGGGCAAAGACCGAACTCGACGCGCCGCCCGTCTTTGCGCTGTAGCTGCCGCCCGTAATCGCTTCGGTGTCGGTCAGAAAATCGGAGACGAAGATCGGCACGCCGTTGTACGAGGCGATGCTCTCGCCGAACGCCGAGTAGCTGACGACAAACGGCGAATTGGCTGCGCGGGCATACTGGCTGATCAGCCGCCGCGTCCGCCGGCTCATCAGGATGAGATCCGGCTTGCCCGGCCGGATCAGGTCGAGAAGCGCGTCCATGTTCGCCAGCGAGAGCGCCGCCGGCGTTGTTCCCGTGCCTTGATGGATCTGCTGCGCGGCCGGCGTCAGCTTGTGCAGCCCGTCGAACTGCTTGCTGTTCACCGTGCTGTCGCCGTAGAGGAAGGTGTCTTCAAACGCATGAGCGACCGCTTTCGCCTTCTGCTCGATCACCGTCACGAGCAGGTCCTGGAGGTTGCTCCGCGTCTTGGCGAGAAAGTTGTCGACATCGGCGTCGCCGCCGAGGATCTTCAGCGTCGCCGTCAGCTGGGTGAAGGTCGGCGTCCCCTCGCTCCACGTGTCGCCCACGTCATAGAAGTCCGCCGACGGCAGGGCGTTCTCGCGGTTGTAGGTCAGCCCGTTGCCGAGCACCGTGATGAACGGCAGCCGCGCCAGCACCGGGCTCTCTTTCACCACCGTCTCGATCACCCCGGCGCGCAGCGTATCGTTCGAAAGCTTTGCCGCTTCGGCAAGCGTCAGCGCCATCTTGCTCCTTTCTGAGAACCCGTGCCCCGCGCTCTATCGTCCGAGCCCGTAGGCGATCTTTTCGCGCGGGGAGAGCGCCGCCGGGTCGACCGGGGTCCGAGCGAGCGCCGCCGGCACAACCTCGCGCGCCGCCTCGCTCCGCACCCGCTCGCGCACCTGGGCGACGATCGCCCGCGCCCGCTCGACGCTGGCGTCGATCTCGGCCACCGTCTCGCCGACCACCAGCTCCGGCGGCAGCAGCGGGTCGGCCGCCAGCCGCGCCTGCCGATAGGCCGCGACCGCCGCCGCCAGTTCGCGCCGCAGCGCCTCCTCGGGCGCCGGCTCGACCGGCATGGCCATCCCGCTCACCTCATGCTCCTCCATCCTCTGCTCCTTTCCGCGCCGGAACGGCGCCGCGTTCTCGTTCTTCTTCCAGCCAGCGCGCGAACTCCCGCTCCGGGTCCGCCGTCCCCAGCCGCGCCATCGCCCCGCGGCGCGAGCGCAGTCCGCTCGCTACCGCCGCCTGCTCGTCGGCCAGCTGCCGGCTGGCGTCGCGCGGGGTCACCGCGCCCCAGACCACCCGCGAGCGGTAGGGGGCGAAGCGCCCGCCGCCAAAGCGCTCGAGCAGCCGCAGCGCCATCGCGTTCCGCCGCCGGTAGACGGCGCTGCGCAGCAGCCGTTTGCGCGCCACCTTCTGCAGAAGCGGCTGGAGCTCGATTTCGAGGGCGACGCCCGCCAAGGCGCGGCTGTTGTCGCCGAATGCGGTGCGCGGCGTCTCGGCCAGGTCGTGCAGCGCCCGGTAAAGGGCGTTCAGATAGTCGATGTGGAGGCCGACGCCGCCGCTGCCCAGCAGGTCGAGGATGTAGGCGCGCGCCCGCTCCGGCAGCTCCCACACCGCCCCCGGCCCGATCGCGATGTCTTCCGCCCGGTCGACGTTCTCCAGCACCGCGATCGGATTGCCCGACAGCTCCAGCAGCCGCGACAGCTGCGTCAGCGCTCGGTTCAGCTCCCGCGCCGGCTCGAGGATCGGCGCAAGGTCCGAGACGCCCCAGCGCTGCTTCGGCGCCCGCAGGTTCGGAAAAACGACGTAGGGGATGAAGCCGTACGGGTTCGGCCCGCGCCGCGCCAGCCGGCCATCGACAACCAGCGCGAAGGTGTCGTCGGTCCAGACCTCGACCGCGCTCTCGCCGCTCGGCAGCAGCGTGCGGTTCGCCAGCGTCGCCGGCCGCCAGGGATCGTCCGGCCGCGGCCAGATCCAGATCCCCTGCACGTCCGGCGCGCTGATCCGCACCTCGCCCGCCTCGACATCCCACGTCACCTTATACGCGCCGTCGCCGAGCACAGCGGTGTCGATCTCGGTGTCGAAATCGAGCGCGTCGAGGTCGTTCGCCTCCGCGATCCGCGCCAGCGCCGCCTCCGCCTGCCGCGCCGCCGCCACCGACCCCGGCCGGTCGTCCTCCGGGTCGACCACCATCAGACGGTCGGCCATCAGGTAGGAGGTGACCTTCTCAACCAGCACCTTGGCGTAGTTGAGCGTCAGCTGGCGCTCACCGCGCCGCGCCGGTTCGCGCCACTGCGCGCCCCGGTAGAACTCGAGCAGCTCGCGATAGCCGCGCAGCCGCTCGCGGTCCCGGGTCGCCAGCTGCGCTACCAGCGCCACCTCATCCATTGCCGCCTCGCTGGAAAAGAACATCCGTTCTATATCCGTTCGGCCGCTCGCGCAAAACGGTATGACGCCGCAATTTCCGGTATCGTTGTCAGGGCAGGGATGCGCCGGCGGAATGCCGGAAGAAGAGAAGAAAGGACAGCCGATGCAAAACGGACCGCGCGACCCCGAGCAAGACCGCCGCGCCGCTGAGGCGACCGCCGACCTTGCCGCCGAAGCCGCCATCGAAGGGATCAGCGACGTCGAAAGCGCCCTCGATGAACTCGCTGTTGCCGAAGAACTCGCTACCCTCAGCGAACTGACCGCCCAAGCCGGCGCCGCCGATGTCGAGCAGGGCGCCGCGATGCTCGATGTTTCCGAGGAGATCGCCGACGCCAGCGCCATCCTCCGCCAGATGAGCGCCGAGGACCTCACCCGCGGCTTGGACCTTGCCGCCATGGCCGGCCAACTCCGCGTTATCAGCGACCTCGTCCACGCCGGCGGGATGCCCGCTCTCGCCGACGCCATCCACCAGATCGGTGCCCGGCTTCACCGTGTCGCAACCGGCGACCTCCTGCAATCGCGCAGCACCACCGACCTCGCCAATGCCCTCGACACCACCAGCCGCCACGCCGCTGATCTCGGCGCCAACGAAGCGAAAGAGGGGCTCGCCCGCCTCGCCCTCGCCCGCGAAATGGCGACTGTCAGCGACGCCATGGCCGCCGCCGGGGCGGACCGCCTCGCCGAAGGGCTAGCGAGTGTCCGCGCCGCCGACGAGCTCGCCGCCGAAGCGGACGCCCTCCGCCGCTCGCCGCCGCAATCAGCCCCGTAGCCACAAGGAGTGCCCGCTTCCCCGCGCCCGAGGCGCCGCCTCACGACCAAGCAGAACCGCCGCGCCGAGAGGCGGGGCAGACGGAGCGCCAGGACCGCGCGCCCTTCGGCAGGCGGAATGGCCCCCTTGCCCCGGCGCGCTCGTTTCCGCGCGCCGCCGAGAACAGCGGCGCGAACGTGCCGGTCTCTGCCGCCGGCGCACCCTGCTTCTTGCCCTCGGCCAAGCGACACGACGAGGCCGCCGACACGGAGGCAGGGCATTCTGAAGCCAGAGAGGGCGACGGGGTCACCTCCCGGCCGCCCCGCCGCCAGCCCCACCGTTCGCCAAGCGCCGTCCTGTGCTCGATCTTGTCGGGGGTGTGCCGATTTGACAGCGCCCGCATCCTCGCGAAGAATGGCCGGGCGCGAGGGACGGCTCGGTCCCTCGCGCCCGCTGCCGACCGGCGAGCGCATTCCAGTCTAAGGAGAGCCAGGGTGACCCAAGAGAAGAAAATCCTCTACACCGCCAGGGTCAAGGTAACCGGCGGCCGCGGCGGCGTCGGCCGGACCGAAGACGGCAAATTCGAAGTGCAGCTCAAGCCGCCAGTCGAGTTCGGCGGCCAAGGCGACGGCGCAAACCCCGAGCAACTGTTCGGCATCGGCTACGCCGCCTGTTTCGAGAGCACGCTCCGCGCGCTCGCCCGCCGCGCCCAGCTCGACCCGAAAGGCACCGCGATCGACACGCGGGTCCACATCGTCCCGCGCGAGGACGGACCGGGCAACACCCTCGCTGTCGAGATGGACGTCGCGATGCCGAACGTGGCCGACCCGGCCGCAGGGGCCGACCTGATCCGCCAGGCCCATCAGACCTGCCCCTATTCCAACGCCACCCGCGGCAACATCGATATTCGCTTCACCATCAACGGCCACCCCGTCGACCTGACAGCCTGAGCCCCCACTGACCGAGCCGCGCCGGCAGGCCGAGCGCGCTGGCGCGGCAAGCAGCAACGGTCGCTCTTGCCTCGTGAGCGCCGCCGCCCAGCGGCGTGCGTGTCTCTGGTACGCTACATATCCCGCCGCACTCTCCTATTCTCCTTTTCGCTCGGAGCAGTATGGACAGCGTGTTTGACATCGCCATCTGCGGCTCAGGACCGATCGGCGCGGCGACGGCCTACGCCCTCCGCGAACGGACTGACCTCGCGATCGCCGTCGTCACTCGCGACCCCGCCGACGACCCTAACCACGAGGCTGCCTATCGCTGGGCCGGCGGCGCCGTCCGTCTCGCTTGGGATGACCCGTGGAAGCAGTCCGCCGTTCAGGAAACCGCTGCCCTCGCCCGTCAATTCGCCGCTGAGGGTGTCGCGCTCGACTTTGTCGAGAACGGCTACCTCTTTCTCAATCGTGGCGAAGCTGTCCCTGGCGTCAATCTCGCCGGAGCAAAGCTGGTGCGGGAGATCCTGCGCCGCGCCGGCGAGGCCGGTATTCACCTCCACAGCGAACGCGACATCGCGGCGATCGCGCCCGAGGGCGACAGCTATCGGATCGTCACCTCCGCCGGCGACCTCGTCGCCCGCCGCGTCCTCCTTGCCCTCGGCGCGGCCAACTCCCGCTTCCTGCCCGATTACCCGGTCGCCTTCGAGAAGCGCCAAGTCTTTCTTCTCGACCTCCCGGTCGAGGGAGGTCGCGCCAAAATGCCGCACCTCGTCGTTCCTCTCGCGGGCGGGGTCGTCTACTGCTTCGTCAAGAACGTCGCCGGCACCCTCCGCCTCGTCGTCGGGCAGGAGGATATCTTCGCCCATGAAGAGACACCCGGCCCGGAGAACTACTTCCCTGCCCTCCTCGCGCGCGGGCTCGCCGACCGCCTCCCCTTTCTCGCTGACGCCCATGTCCTCGACATCCTCTGGGGCTTCGACGCCAAAGCGAAATCCCTCTCGCTCGTGAGCCACGACAACCGGCTCTTTGCGGCGAACTGCGGCTCCGCTGTCCGCGCCGCAGCGCGCATCGGCGTCGAGGTCGCCGAGCGGCTGGTGGCGAGCCTCGTCCCCGAGAACGCGTGAGGGAACGACGGCAGCGCGCAGGGCAGGCCCGCCGACTGCCTGCCGCTCCAACCGCGTTCAGGACGCTGAGCCGCCCGCGAAGAACACCTGCTCAATGATGTCCGCCGCCCAAGCAGCATTGCGCTCGTACGCCTTTTCGCCCGTTGCCGCCTCCCCAAGCCGCGGGTCGCCCACCACCCCGCCCGGAGCAAAATCCTCCCAGCGGCCGGCGAACACCCGGACGCCCGCTCCAAAAGTGAACGGTCGGGGGGTGCTCAGCGGCGCAACGAACGCCGCCCGCTCAAGATGGACGAGATGCGGATGCGTGACCAGCACCTTCGACGTCTCGCCTTCCGCGCCGTGATGGTCGAGCGCCGGATTTTTCAGGATCTCCGCGCGGTAGGAGCGCTGATAGGGCAGCGGATCGAGGAAGATCACCGGGCAGCCCCGCTCGCGGTGGATCTCCTCGCCCGCAATCAGCATCGCGCTCCCATTGCCGCCGTTGGCCGAGAGCAGGACGAAGCGCCGGAACCCCTGATGGTACAGACAGCCGATGATCTCCTTCATCACGGCGATGAACGTCGCGTTGCTCAGCGTCAGCGTGCCGGGGAAATTCAAAAAGCCGTCCGACCGGCCAAGCGGAAAGGCATAGCCGACCGCCTGATAACCGCGCTCCGCTAGCACCCGCAGGAGACGCCGCGTCGTCTCCTCCCCGATGTACCAGTCGGTTCCGAGCGGCAGATGGGCGCCGTGCTGCTCGATCGCGCCGGTCGTCAGAATAGCGACATCGGTCCGCTGGAGCGCGTCAGCAACTTCCGCTGTCGTCATCTCTTCAAGGAGCTTCGGTCCGCGCGCAGTTGTGGGGATCGGGAGCGCACCCATACCCCTTCTCCTCTCGTTTCCTCTCGTTTCAGTCGCTCCTCCCTACCCGGCGCCGAGGAAGCCGAGCGAAGCGGCTGCATGCCGGCCCGCGAGGTAGCCGTAGCCGAGTGCCGTCAGCAGCCCATTGCCCGAGAGATATCCGCCTGCACCATGCCCAGAGATGCCTGCCGCCACGCCGCCGCCAGCATACAGGTTCGGGATCGGCGTGCCGTCCGCTCGGAGCACCCGCGCCTCGCGGTCAACGACCAGCCCCCCTTGGGTATGCAGCAGCGCCCCCGTCACCCGGATGCCGAAGAACGGGGGCTGCAGGTCGGCAAAGGTCCGCCGGCCAAACCGGTCCCGGCCCGCCTCTCGTCCCCGCCGATAGTCCTCAAGTGTCCGCGCTAGGGCCGCGCCGTCGAGGCGAAACGCCGCGCCGAGCGCCTCGATCGTCGGCGCCTGCTTCACCAAGCCCGCCTCGACGCATGCCCGATAGTCCGGAAACGCTCGGCCGAGCCGATGGAGACGCGCGTCGTACACCACGACCACCGTCCTGCCCGGCTGCGCCAGCACGTCGAGGGCGTGCTCGGAGTAGCCGCGCGTCTCGTCGGCAAAGCGCTCACCCCGAACATTGACATGGAAGCCGCCCTCCATCGTGATCGAGTAAGAGACGAGAACCTCTCCCGGCTGGGCGACGGTTGCGTGCAGCTGATAGGAGTCCATGAACGCCACCTGCGCCCCGAGCGCCATTCCCCACTGGATCCCCTCGCCGGTCGAGCCGGGCCCCCCGAAGTAAAGGGCGTCCGCCGCCTCCGGACAGAACTCCCGCACCATCGCCGCGTTCGCGCCAAAACCGTTGCAGGCGAGGATCACCTTCCGCGCCCGCACCAGTTCGCGCCGGCCGCTGTCGGCCACCACCCCGACGACCGCGCCCGATTCAGCCGCGACAAGGTTTTCGACCCGCACATCAGGCACATACTGAATAGTCGGCACTTCCCGCGCCGCCCGCTTCAGGTCCGCCAGCAACGCCGCCCCCGTGCGCTCGGGCGGGCAGTGCATCCGATACTGGGTGTGGCCGGGATAGAGAAAATCGGTCGCCAGTTCGAGCCGCACGTGGTGGCGTTCGGTCAGCCAGTCCACCACGCGCGCCGCTGTCCGTGCCAGATGGAGCGTCTGCTCCGGGTCCGACTGGCCATGGTTCTTGGCAAGGATGTCGGCGGCGAACTGCTCGGGCGTCTCTTCGATCCCTGCCGCTCGCTGCAGCCGCGTCCCCGCAGCTGGGATCATCCCGCCGCTGCGCGCCGTGTTCGCCACCGGCCGATGGTCGCGGTCAAGCAGCAGCACCGACGCCCCGCGCTCTCCCGCCGCCAGCGCCGCCGTCACCCCGCAGCCGCCCGCGCCGACCACCACCACATCGGCCTCGACATCCCAGCGCGACACCCCCTCAGCAGGAACGACCGCCATCACCTCCATACGCTCCTCCCTCTCGCGGGGAGTCTATCCCCAACTGACCTGCCGCCGTGTCCCGCTCGACCACCGATGCGTCTGCCGCCTCCGGCGCGAGCGCGCGCCTCTGCTCGTGCGGCAGGGGATATCGTCTCCTGACGGTCACGCTCAAGGCGAGGACGCGCTCCCCGCGACACCGCCGGACGCCCCCGGCACGCCTCACCGCGCGAGTGCCGGCCGCGCTCGCCCGTCGGCCGCAGCGCAGCCCGTCAGCTGTGGACTCCCGCCGCCGCATCCGTCACACTCCCAAGCGATGCACGCCTACCCCTTCACTGCCATCGTCGGACAAGAGCCGATGCGGCTGGCGCTGCTCCTCAACGCCGTTGACCCCGCCATCGGCGGCGTCCTCATCCGCGGCGAAAAAGGCACCGCCAAGTCGACGATGGCGCGCTCCCTCGCCGCGCTGCTTCCTGACCAAGCGGTCGTCGAAGGCTGTCCCTTCCGCTGCGCCCCCCCCGATCTCTGCGCCGAGCACGCTGCGCGCGCTGCTCGCGGCGAGGAGCTGCCGCTCGTCACCCGTCCCGTTCCGGTGGTCGAGCTGCCGAACAACACCACCGAGGACCGCCTCGCCGGCACGCTCGACATCGAAGCGGCGCTGAAGCGGGGCGAAAAACGGTTCCAGCCCGGCCTGCTCGCCGCCGCCAATCGGGGCATCCTCTACGTCGACGAGGTCAATCTCCTGCCCGACCATCTCGTCGACCTGCTGCTCGATGCCGCCGCCATGGGCGTCCACACCGTCGAGCGCGAGGGGATCTCCTTCCAGCATCCTGCCCGCTTCATTCTCTTCGGCACCATGAACCCTGAGGAAGGCGAGCTCCGTCCGCAGCTCCTCGACCGCTTCGGCCTCTGCGTCGAGGTCACCGGCCTGCGCGAGATCGACGCCCGCGTCGAGGTGATGACGCGGCGCGCCGCCTACGACGCCGACCCCGAGGCGTTCTGCGCCCAGTGGCGCGACGCCGAGCGCCGCGAGCGGGAACGGATCGTCGCCGCCCGCGCCCTCCTGCCGGAGGTCGTCGCCAGCCCCGACATCCTGCGGCGCATCGCCGCAATCGCGCTCGCGGTCGGCGTCGACGGCCATCGCGCCGACCTCGTCATGCTGCGGACCGCCCGCGCCCTCGCCGCCTACGAAGGCCGCCGCGAGGTTACCGCCGACGATGTCCGCCGCGCTGCCGAACTCGCGCTCCCGCATCGCCTCCGCCGCCTCCCCTTCGACGAGCAGCGGAGCGAGCAGCGGCTGCGCGACGCTCTCTCCCAGGTCGACCAACCGCCTCCGCCCAGCGAGCCGTCACCCCCTGACCACCCCGATAGCGGCAGCCCGCCATCCGACGCGCCATCCGCTCCTCCAGCAGCCAGCGATGAGCCCGCCGCTGCCGAGCGCCGCGCCGAGCCTGGCGCGCCGATCCCGCTCCCGGCCCTCACGCTCGAGCGTGACCGGCTCGCTCGCTCTGCGTCCGGCCGCCGCCACCCCTCCCTCTCGGACGACCGGCGGGGGCGCGTCGTCCGCGCCGCTCTCCCCGACAGCCCAACAAGCGATATTGCGGTGATCCCCACCATTCGCGCCGCCGCCAGTCACCCCCCCGCGGCAGATTCGCCTCTCGCCGTCACGGTCACGCCGAGCGATCTGCGCCGCAATGTCCGCCGTACCACAGTCGGCGTCGCCATCCTCTTCGTCGTCGACGCCAGCGGCTCGATGGGGGCACGGCGGCGGATGGAAGCCGCCAAAGGTGCCGCCCTGACCCTGCTGACCGACGCCTACCAGCGCCGCGACCGCGTCGGCCTGATTGCCTTTCGCGCCAAAGGCGCCGAGGTGCTGCTTCCGTTCACCGACAGCGTCGAGACTGCCCACGCCCGCCTGCGCGAGCTGCCGACCGGCGGCCGCACCCCGCTCGCCGCCGGTCTTCACGCCGCGCTCGACCTGATCCGCCAGCAGCGCTTGCGCGACCCCGCTCTGCCGATCGTGGTCGTTCTCATTACCGACGGCAAGGCGAATGTCCCCTTGGAGACCGACTCGCCCCTCGACGAGGCGCTCGCCCTTGCCGCCCGCTTCGCTCAGCCCGGCCTCACCACTCTTGTCCTCGACACAGAGAACGACCCCATCTCCTTCGGCCTCGCGCGCCGCCTCGCTGACGCCGCCGGCGCGCAATACCTCCGTCTTGCCGACATCTCCGCCGACAGCGTCGTCCGCTCGCTCGACGCGGTCCGCTGACAGCGCTCTGTGAGGTGGCGCAGACATGACAACGCCCCCGCTTCGGGCGAAGCGAGGGCGAGCGGCACGCGAACAGCCGCGCTACTGAATCTTGTAGACCGTGTCGAAGCCGTAGAAGATCGGCACCGGAAATTCGACGCCGCGGATCTTGGGCGTGTGCGCGATCTGCACCGGCGTCGCCACCACGTAGATCGCCGGCACGTCCTCGCGCTGAATGCGGTTCGCCTCGTGGAGCAGCTGCTGCCGCCTCACGGGGTCGGGTGTTGCCAGCGCTTCATCCATCAGCCTGTCCCACGCGGGGTTGCACCAGAAGAGGGCATAGGCCGGCTCCGCCACCGGCTTGCCGCAGCCGTAGATCGAGCGGATCGTCGAGCCGAAGCCGTTGGCATCGCTCGAGGCGTGCGCCCAGAGGTCGCCGCGCATCTTGCCGCCGGTTGCGCGCGTCCGGTCATCATACTCGCCCGACTCGAGGAAGTTGATGTCGAACTCGACGCCGATCTCCTTCAACTGGCCCTGGATCGCCAGCAGCAGATCGCGATAGCCGTGCGCCATCGATGTATCAAGCCCCGCCGGCAGTTTGAAGCCGTTCGGATAGCCCGCCTCGGCGAGCAGCCGACGCGCCTGCGCCGGGTCATAGGGGATCGGCCGCACCGATTCGTCGAAGTAGGGGCTGCCGGGCAACGCAACCTGGCTGATCGGCACCGCTGTTCCCTTGTACAGGTTCTTGGCGATCGACTCGCGATCAATCGCGTAGTTCAGCGCTAGGCGCACCCGCTTATCCTTCAGCGGCGTGTTGCGCGCTTCGGCGACCCCCTGCGACATCGACAGCAGCACCACCGCTCCCGGCTGGCTGAGCACCGTGATGCCAGCGCGCATCAGCGACTCGGCAATATCGGGCGGGAAGCTCGTTCCCGCAGCGAGATCGAGCTCGCCCGTCCGCAGCCCGTTGGCGCGCTGCGCCGCCTCCGGGATAGTGCGGAAGACGATCTCGTCGTTCTGCGGCTTGCGGAAGGCGTGGGGCTCCGACCGCTTGCGGTAGCGAATGAAGTCCCCCGGCCGGTATTCGGCCACCTCATACGGCCCGGAACCGATCGCTCGGTCGCTAAAAGCGTCTGCCCCGATCTCCTCGTAATACGCCTTCGGGATGATCCAGAGATAGGCGCCGCCGTTTGGAATTGCCATGTCCGGCTGACGCGTCGTTACGGTCACTGTCCAGGGGTCAACTGCTGTCGCCTCCGTGACCGATGTAAAGAACCCGATCGCCGGCCAGCGGCTCCGAATCACCTGCATCAGCGAGAACGCGACATCCTCGGCCGTGAGCGGCTGACCGTTCCAGAATTTCACATCGCGGCGGAGATTGAAGGTCCATGTCCGGCCGTCCGGCGAGACCGACCAGCGCTCGGCGACCGACGGCTTCACTTCGTATTTCGGGCCAAACTGCGTCAGGTTGTCATACATCGGCCAGTAGAGGAACGGCGCCGGCGGCAGCGCTCCCCGCGGGCTGAGCGTCGACATCGAAAACGCTGTGCCAATCTGGATCACCTGCTGCGCTGCCCGCGTCTCCACCGCCGGCTGAGCAGGCGCACCGGTCTGCGCTGGCGCCGTGGCAGGTGCGCACGCCGAGGCGCTGATCGCCAGAACGAGCGCGGCGCGAGGCCACCTCATCGCTTCCCTCCCGGAATTCTTTTTTTCAGGCGGCGCCCCTCCTCCCCTAGGGTCAACCACCTGACAACAGTCCAGCAATGCATCATACGAGCTTCGTGTACGAAATTCGAGATTTCTCTCCGCAGTCGGCCGCCGGTTTGCGCTCTGCCGCTTTGCGCATCCGCACCGTTCTCGTCGCGCAGCACTTCTGACTGCGTTCGCGCCAAGGAGCTGTCTATGTCGATGCCCTCCCTTCACCCCTACCAGCGCGAGCCGCTGCGCGCCATCCTGCGCAGCGTTCTCCGCCGCGAAGGCCACACGTTCAGCATCATGATGAGCCGCCAAGCGGGTAAGAACGAGCTTTCGGCGCAGCTCGAAGTCGGCCTGCTGGTCCGCTTCGCGGCCCGCGGCGGCGACGGGGTCAAGGCGAGCCCCACCTTCCGGCCCCAGACGCTCACCTCGCTCGCCCGGCTGATCGCCCGTCTGCGCGACGCCGGCCTCGGGCAGCTCTGGGTTCCCGAATATGGCCAGACGGTCCGCCTTGGCCGCGCCCGGATGCGCTTCTTCTCGGCCGCTCCCTCCGCCAATGTCGTCGGTGCGACCGCGAGCCTGATCCTCGAAATCGACGAAGCGCAGGCGGTCGATGCCGAGAAATACCAGAAAGACTTTCGGCCGATGGCTGCCGCCGCCAACGCCACAACCGTCCTCTACGGCACCGCGTGGGACGGCGCGACCCTGCTCGAACGTGCCAAAGAAGAGCATCTCGCCCTCGAACGGCGCGACGGCATCCGCCGCCACTTCGAGTACGACTGGGAGACCGTCGCGGCCGTCAACCCCGACTATCGCCGGTTTGTCGAAGCGGAGCGCGCCCGGCTCGGCGAAGACCATCCCCTCTTCCGCACCCAATACGCCCTCCGCCCGCTCGCCGGCGACGGGCGCGCCTTTCCCCCCGCCGCGCTCGACGCGCTGCGCGGCGATCACCCGCTCCAGACCGCGCCAACGCCCGGCCGCCGTTACGTCGCCGGCATCGACCTCGCCGGCGAAGCCGAGACCGAGGAGGCACGCCCCTCCCGCCGCGATTCGACCGTCGTCGTCATCGGCGAGGTTGTCGCCGCCGACACGCCGCCGGGGCTCGACGGGCTGCGCGCTGCCGCCTTTCCGCCCCGCCTGCGCGTCGTCCACCTCCGCATCTGGACCGGCGAGCGCCACGCTGCGCTCTTTGCCCAGCTTGTCCGCCTTTTGCGCGAATGGGAGGTCGCTCGCGTCGTCGTCGACGCCACCGGTGTCGGCGCGGGCGTCGCCTCGTTCTTGCGCGACACCCTCGGCGCGCGCGTCGAGCCGTTTCACTTCACAGCCGCGAGCAAGAGCGACCTCGCCTTCCGGCTGCTCGCTGCCGTTCCCGCTGGCCGGCTCGCCCTGCCCGCCGGCGACGCCCCGGAGCTGCGCCGGGCGTGGCGCGAGATCGCGCTCGCCCGCACCGCTAGCCGCCCCAACGGTCTGCTTGCGCTCTTTGTCGATCCTGCCGAGGGCCACGACGATGTTCTGATGGCACTCGCCCTCGCTCTCTACGCCGCTGAGGAGGCGCGTCCCCGCGCCGCGCGCGGCCGCACCGGCATCTCCGCCCTGCCGTCAGCGCAGCCGTAATGCGCCGCGGCCGCGTTGCCCGGAGCGGGGAGTGAGCCCCGCCAGGCGAAGTGGCTGAGTCACCCGATCAAGAGAGGACATTCGGCACGTGCCCCCGCCCTTCCGCCGCCGTATCGTGCAAGCGAACTCCCGAGGAGGTTGGGTCATGCTCTCGCTTGCCGAGTTGTTCTCGCTGGCTGGCAAAAGTGCCATCGTGACCGGCGGCGCAAAGGGGATCGGCCAAGCAATCGCCGCGCGCCTCGCCGAAGCCGGTGCTGCCGTTCTGCTGACCGATATCGACGAGCCCGCCGCGCATCAAACCGCCGCCGAGATCCGGGCGAGCGGCCGAACCTGCGAAGCGATGGTCGCCGACGCGGCCAACCCGGACCACGCCTACGAGGCCGTCCGCCGGGCGACCGAGCGCTTCGGCCGGCTCGACATCCTCGTCAACAACGCCGCGATCTTCCCCTTCACCCCCGCCCTGCAGATCACGCCGGAGCAGTGGGATCGCGTTCTCAACACTAACTTGCGCGGGCCCTTCTTCTTCGCCCAAGCTGCCGCCAAAGCGATGATCGCAGGCGGCCATCCCGGCCGGATCATCAACATCGCCTCGATTGACGCGCTGCACCCGACCGGCGCTCTTGCGCACTACGATGCATCAAAAGGCGGGCTGGTGATGCTGACGAAGTCGCTCGCGCTCGAGTTGGCACCCTACGGCATCCTCGTCAACGCGATCGCGCCGGGCGGGATCGCGACGCCGGGCGCGGCGGCTGCCGCTCAGAGCGTCGCCCAACTGAGCGGCAGCGCGGAACAAGCCGCGAGCCGATTTCTCGAGCGGCTGCCGCTCAAGCGCATGGGGGAGCCCGATGAAATCGCGCGCATCGCCCTCTTTCTCGCCGGCCCCGCGGCCGACTACATCACCGGCGAATTGATCGTGGCGGACGGCGGCTATCTCTTGAGCTAGCCGCGCAGGTCGGTCTGGCGCAGCGAGAACGCCATCTCATCCGTGCCCCCGCACCCCTCAGAGCCGGCCGCCGCGCCCGAGCGTCCGCCGGCTCCAGAAGGCGGCATGCACACGATGAGCAGCGTGAGCAAGAGCGGTCACGCTGCTCGCGCAGCGCGAGGCCATCAACACGCGCGCCTCCGCTGAACAGCAAGGCAGTCTGTCACGTCGATGTCGCGCGAGGAGGCCCGTTGCCACTACCATTTGGATTGAACGGAGTCGGCACGGCGCAGGGATCAGCGGCGTCGGCTGGAGAGGTGATCGATGGATTCTCCCCACGTTGAGCCAAGCGGTCCTCGTTTCTCGCCCCTTCGCGACCGGCAGAGCGCCGGTGCGCAGTTGGCGACCGCGCTCGCAAGCTATGCGAAAGATCACCCTGTCGTGCTGGCAATCCCGCCGGGAGGCGTCCCTGTCGCCGCCGAGATCGCCCACCGGCTCGGCGGGGAACTGAACATCATTGTGGCGCAGCCGATCACCGCGCCGGGCAACGAGGCGGTGATCCTCGGTGCGGTCACGGCGAGCGGCGAAAGCGCGCTGAACGACGAAGCGATCGCCGGACTTGGCGTGTCGGAGGCGTTCGTCCAGCGCGCAATCGCCCAAAGCCGCGCCGACGCCCAGCGGCGGGAAGAGCAGATCCGCGGTGCCCTGCGCCCCCCCGTCGTGCGCGACCGTACGGTTATCATTGTGGATGACGGCGTGGCGACCGCCGCCCCACTCTTGGCTGCCGTCCGCGCGGTGCGCCAGTTCCATCCCGCTCGCGTCGTCGTCGCCGTCCCCGTCGGCGAGCCGAAAGCGTGCCGCCATCTCGAAGGGGTCGCCGACGACGTCCTCACGCTGGTCCAGCCCGCGCCCTTCCACCGCGTGGCCGACCACTACCAGCGGTTCGACCGCCTGACCGATGCCGACGCCGCCGCCCTCGTGCGGGAGCATGCCCACCCGCGAAGCGGCAACCCAACTGCATAGGCCGCCAGCCCCCGCGGAGCAACGAGGCACTGGCAGGCGAACACGCTGCGGTCTGCCGGCCGCTCGTCGCGATGCCTGCATGGCGATCGGCGGGCATGCTGCTCCGGGATAACGGGCGACCGCCGAAGCCAGAAGCGCGCCGGTAACGAGCGCGGGAGACTAGGCCGTCCCGGGGCAGCGGAGGCACGTCGTCGCGTTCCGCTGACGGCACGCTCACCTCGGCGCCATCCCCGGGGAGCGCTTCAGCCGGCGGCAGCGGCCGGACGAGGGCGACCAGCGAGCGGAGGGGAGGAGTAAGGCAGCGCCGCTGCCCGAACGCCTGCGGACGCCGAGAGGGCAGCAGGCCGAACCCGCTGGTGCATGATGCCGAACTACGCTTACTTTGACCACGACGCCGATGTCGGGATCATCGGACGGGGCGACCGCCTCGAAGACGCCTTCGTGGCTGCCGCCGAAGGCATGTTCGCCCTGATGGTGAACCTCGACGACATCCGGCCGGCAACAACGGTCCGCTTCGCCTTCGACGAGCCGGACCCTGAACTGGCGCTCGCGGTCTGGCTCAACCGGCTGCTCGCGGAGGCCCGCGCCGCCGGTCTCATCTTCGGGCGCTTCCGCCTCACCCGCGAGAATGGCCGCTGGGTCGGCGAAGCCAGCGGCGAGCCGTGGCGAGCCGACCTCGAACGCGGCGTGGAAGTGAAGGGCGCGACCCTGACCGCGCTCGCCGTCGAGCAGCGCAATGGACTGTGGGAAGCACGCTGCGTGCTCGATGTCTAGGAGGAGCAGCCATGAACTTGGCCAACTTGGAACGTCTCACCCCGTATTGCTGGACGGTGCCGCTCGCGCCGGGAGAACGGCGCGCGCCGGTTCTCCTCTATGGCAGCGAGCCGCTGCTCGTCAGCATGGACGACAAAGTCCTCGAACAGCTGCTGAACGTCGCCCGGCTGCCCGGCCTCGTCGGCGCCGCCATGACCATGCCGGACGCCCACTGGGGCTACGGCTTCCCCATCGGCGGCGTCGCCGCCTTCGACCCTGCTGCCGGCGGGGTCGTCTCCGCCGGCGGGGTCGGTTTCGATATTTCGTGCGGCGTCCGCTGCCTGCGCACCACGCTCTCTGAGACCGACCTCAACCGCAAAATGACTGCCGTCGCCGACGCCCTCTTCGAGACGATCCCCGCCGGACTGGGAGTCGAAGGAGCCGTTCGGCTGACCATGAAAGAGATCGATGACGTACTGCTCGGCGGCGCCGCTTGGGCCGTGGAACGCGGCTACGGAACCGCCGCCGACCTCGATTACATCGAGGAGAGGGGCACAATGGCAGGCGCGCTGCCGTCAGCGATCTCCGACCTCGCCAAGCGCCGCCAGCTCGGAGAGATGGGCACGCTCGGCTCCGGCAACCACTACCTCGAAGTCCAAGTCGTCGAGCAGGTCTTCGACCACGAGGCCGCCCGCGCCTTTGGGATCGAGGTCGGGCAGGTCGTGATCGCGATTCACTGCGGGTCGCGTGGCCTCGGTCACCAGATCGGGAGCGACTATCTCGTTTCGCTTGCACGGGCAGCGGGCCGGCTCGGCATCACGCTGCCGGACCGCGAACTCGCCTGCGCGCCGATCGAGTCGCCCGAGGGGCAAGCGTATCTCGGCGCGATGCGCGCCGCGATCAACTGCGCTCTCGCCAACCGCCAGATCCTGACCCACCTCACCCGCCAAGCGCTCACGCCGCTCTTCCCCAACGCAACGATCGAAACCCTCTTCGATGTCTCGCACAACACCTGCAAAGCGGAATATCACGAGGTCGATGGATCGCGCCGGCTGCTCTACGTCCATCGCAAGGGCGCCACTCGCGCCTTTGGCCCAGGCCATGAGTCGCTGCCAGCGCGCTACCGTGCCGTCGGCCAGCCGGTGGTGATCGGCGGCAGCATGGGAACAGGCTCCTACATCCTCGCGGGGATGGCGACGAGCGAAACGCGGGCGTTCGCCTCAGCATCGCATGGCGCCGGACGCGCGATGAGCCGGCGTCAAGCGCTCCAGCGCTGGCGCGGTCGGGAGCTCGTCGACGACCTCGCCGCCCAAGGCATCCTGATCCGAACGCGCTCGATGCGCGGTGTCGCGGAAGAGGCGCCGGGCGCCTACAAAGATGTCGACCTCGTCGCCGAGGCAACCGAAGCCGCTGGCCTCGCCCGACGGGTGGCGCGGCTCCGTCCTCGCATCTGCGTCAAAGGATAGGCCGCGATGTCGGCGGACCGTCGAGAAGCGCAGCCTCCGCTCACGTTCAGCCCCAACGCTCGGCTGATCCTCGAAGCGCGCTATCTCCAAAAGGACACCGAGGGCCATGTCGTCGAGACCCCCGAAGCGATGTTTCGGCGCGTCGCGCGCACGATCGCCGAGGCCGACCGCGCCTACGAGGGCGCCGCCGCGGCGCAGTTCGAAGAGCAGGTGTTTGAGGCGATGGCGAACGCGCTCTTTCTGCCGAATTCGCCCGCTCTGATGAACGCCGGCACTCCCCTCGGCCAGCTCGCGGCCTGCTTCGTGCTCCCCGTCGACGACAGCATCCCGTCCATTTTCGGCGCCCTGCGCGAGATGGCGATCATCCAGCAAACGGGCGGAGGCACGGGGTTCTCCTTTTCGCGCCTCCGCCCGAAGGGCGACCCGGTGCGGGAGACCGGCGGCATCGCCTCAGGGCCGGTCTCGTTCCTGCGTGTCTTCGACGTCGCGACCGAGGTGATCAAGCTCGGCGGGCGCCGGCGCGGCGCCAACATGGCGGTTCTGCGCGCCGACCACCCCGACATTCTTGACTTCGTCACCGCCAAGGAGCTCCCCGGCGCGCTGACGAACTTCAATCTCTCGGTCGCGCTGCCCGATTCGTTCGCGGACGCGCTGACACGCGCTGAACAGTGGCCGCTCGTGAACCCGCGAACCGGCCAGCCGACCGGGAAGATCCCAGCGCGCGAACTGTGGGACGCGCTCTGCGCCGCAGCGTGGCGGACCGGCGACCCCGGTTTGCTCTTCATCGATGAGATCAACCGCCACAATCCGACGCCGGCGCTCGGCCCGCTCGAGGCGACCAATCCCTGCGGAGAAGCGCCGCTCCTGCCCTATGAAGCCTGCATCCTCGGGTCGATCAACCTCGCTCGGCTCGTCGTCAACGGCACCATCGACTGGGAGCGGCTTGACCAGTTGACCCGGCTCGGCGTGCGCGCGCTCGATGACCTGATCGACGCCTCGCGCTTTCCGCTTCCCGAGATCGAGGCGCGCGCGCACGCCACGCGCAAGATCGGGCTCGGCGTGATGGGATTCGCCGACCTCCTCTGCGCCCTTGGAGTGCCCTACGCCTCACCCGAGGCAGTCGCCCTTGCTGGCACGCTGATGGCGCGGATCCAAGCGGTAGCGCGCGACGAGTCCATCGCCCTCGGACGCCGGCGAGGCCCCTTTCCTGCCTGCGCCGAGAGCATCTGGCCGGCGCGCGGCATTCCTGTTATCCGCAATGCCACCCTGACGACGATCGCGCCGACCGGTACCCTGAGCATCTTGGCGGGGACCTCCAGCGGCATCGAGCCGATCTTCGCGCTCGTCTACGCGCGAACTGCTCTCGACGGCGCAGAATTGGAGGAGGTGCATCCCCTCTTCGTCCAAGCGCTCGAAGCCGCCCGCCTGCCAGTGGCGTCCCTAATCGCCCGCGCCGCAGAGACCGGCTCGATCCAGCAGTTCGAGGAGATCCCCGAGCCGATTCGGCGCCGGTTCGCGACAGCGCTCGATATCCCGCCGGAATGGCATGTCCGCGTGCAGGCCGCCTTTCAGCGCTTCACCGACAACGGCGTTTCGAAGACCGTCAATCTGCCCGCCGAAGCGACCATCGACGACGTCGCAGCAGTCTTTCGCCTCGCTTGGCAGCTGCGCTGCAAGGGCGTCACCGTTTTCCGGAGCGGCTCGCGTCCCGCCCAAGTCCTCCATATCGTCGCGCCAGCGCTCGGCATTCCCCGCCGCGTCGAGGCCGAGTTCAGCGGGGAATGCCGTCACTGCCCGAACTAGCCCTTCTCCTCCTCTTCGAGCTCTTCGGCCTCGTCGCGGCGGCCCGGCGGGTGCGGCCGCAGCGACCGCGGTTCGCGGCGGCTCGGCTGACCAAATGTCGGCTCGCCGCGCTGCTTCGCGAGGCGTCGCTCGAGTTGGCGCTCGACATCGCTCACCGCGAGACGGGTCGCCTTGTCGAGGGTCTCCGCCGACTGATGGCTGACCAGATGCCCGCCGAGCGGCCCGAGACTCACCCGGAGATTCAACTCGACGCGGCGCTGCGCCGGATGCTCAGTCACGCTCGCCTCCACGATCGGCTCAGGAAAATGGCGCAGCCGGGCCTCAAGCCCATCAAAGTGGCGGATAAATCGCTCCTTCTCGGCCTCGCTCATCTTCAGGCCGTTCTGATGCAGAACATAGCGAAGTGTCATGCTGCTGCTCCTCTCTTCGCTGCAGGTTGACAGCCCTCCTCTTCCGCGCTCGACAGCCGTGCGGCCGCCTCCGGCTCATCTGGCTGCTCAGCAGCCTCGGCGCACGTACCGGCCAGAGACCACCGCAGGTCCTAGCGGTCGGCTGCGCGCGGAGATGCCTCCTGACCGATGGCCGCCGCGCAGACAAACTCGCCCCGCCCGAAGGCGACAAACGCCTCGCCTGGGCGGGCCGCGCCGCCCGTACGACACCATTGCGCTCTTCGTCAGAAGCGCCGTTCGGGCTCGCCATACGAGAACGCGCTCAGCCTCCCGCGCCGTCGCCCAACCGTTCCGCGCTCGGAGACCGGCCGCCGCGAGCAGGGCGCGCGCTGCGGATGGATGCCGCCCGCAACAGTTATACGCCAGTTTCGCTGCGCTGCCCTCCGCGATGAAAGTGCCGTTCGGCCCGCGTGCGGCAGTTCCTTCCGCATCCCAAGGGTCGGAGCGCGGTTCTTGCCGACAGCGCGCTTTTGGAGGGCGACGCGCTCGGCCGGCAGCAAGGGCCGGGCAGGATCCCGCGGCCAAGCCGTTTGGCGCGAGCACTCTCGACCGCGCCGCAGGGACAGCGCGCGGTCCGCTTCCGCCTCGCGCCCTCTGCCGCCGCTCAGCGCGATGGACGGCGTGCGCCGCCGCTGATATGATTCGCGCGCAATTGAATAGGCTCACGGGTTGCCCGCGCGCGCGGGCCGAAGAGGGAAGCCGGTGCAAATCCGGCGCTGTCCCGCAACTGTAACCGGTGAGTCGGCTGGAGCTTCACCTCGGTGACGCCACTGTCCCCAGCGGGATGGGAAGGCGATCCAGCGCGGCGCTTGGAGCCGGAAGCCAGGAGACCTGCCCGGGAGCGGAACTCGCCAGCCTTCGCGGAAAGGAGATGGCATGCCCCGACCCCTTGCTTTTCTCGTTCTTCCCCTGCTCCTTCTCGCTTCCTGCGCCTCGCCCCCGCCGGCTGCTCAGCCCGGCGCGCCGGCCGTTCAGACCGCCGCGCCCGACGCAGGCTGGCCCCGCCAGATCGACACGCTCACCGGTCCTGCCGTCATTGAGCGGCGCCCTGAGCGCATTCATGCCCTCTCCCTCGGCTACGAGGAGATCCTGCTCGCTCTCGCCGGCCCTGAGCGCTTCGCCGCCGTCTCGACCTTCGCCGTCGACCCGTCGCTGTCCAACTCCGTCGCTGTCGCCTCGCGCGTTCCGCGCCGCGTCAGCCGCGACCCGGAGGCGATCATCGCCACCGAAGCCGACCTGATCATCGCCAGCACCACCACCCGCCAAGATCTGCTCGACCGCCTGCGCGCTGCCGGCGTCACCGTCCTCATCCCGCCCTTCCGGGAGACAGTCGACAACCTTCCTGAGCAGATCCGCTGGCTCGGCCGCGTTGTCGGCGAAGACGCCGCCGCCGAGCGCATGGTGACCACCCTCCAGGAGCGGCTGGCCCGGGTCGATGCGGTGGTCAGAACGAAGCCGGAGACGGCACGGCCGCGTGTCCTCTTCATCACCAGCGCCGCCTACTTCGTCGCCGGTGACGGCGCGCTCCGCAGCGTCCTCCTCCAGCGCGCCGGCGGCCGCAATGCCGCCGCCGAGGCCGGCATCCAAGGCGACAAACAAGTCGGGCTGGAGTCGATCGTCGCCATCGCCCCGGACGTGATCATCACGGCTGATACCGCCACGGGCGACGTCGCGCGTCAGGTGCGCGAGCAGCCCGCTCTCGCCGAGGTGCCCGCCGTCAAGAACGGCCGCGTTTTTTCAGTCCTGACGAACCGGGTGTCGGTCCTCTCGCACTACCAAGTGCGCGGCATCGAAGATATCGCCCGCGCGCTCTACCCCGCTGATTTCGCCGCGGTCACCTTCGCCGATTTCCCTGAGCGCTTCTAAGACGCCGTGCTCGACCCTTTCGCGACGTGGCGGGCGCTCCAAGCGGCCTCCACCGACCGGACCAGCCGCCTCGATGCGGCAGTCGACCTCGCCTTCTGGGAGACGGTCGCCGAACGGTATGACTGCGAGTCGCTCGCCTGCCGCGTTCCTGCCGTCGTCGAGCGCGTCCTTGCCCGGATCGGCCGCGGCAAGCGCGTCCTCGACCTCGGCTGCGGCACGGGCAGCTTCGCTCTGCCGATTGCGGCCGCCGGCAACTGGGTGACTGCGCTCGATTACTCCCCCGCGATGCTTGCCGTCTTTCGGCGCAAGCTGCCGGCAACGGAGGATCGCATCCGCCTCATCGAGGGGCGGATCGAGGACGCCGACCTCCCCGTCCACGACATCGTCCTCGCTGCCAACTCGCTCTATCGCATCGCTGACATTGAACCGGTGATCGCCCGGCTGAACGCGCTCGCGGGCGAGCGCGTGATCGTCGTCTGGAGCGTCGGCCGCGCCCCCGCTTGGAAGCAGCATGCCCGCAACCGCATCCGCCCCGGCCGCTACCAGCCCGGCGTCGACTACATCCATCTCGCCGCCGCGCTCTGGGCCGCCGGCTACGACCCCGCTATCGAGATCGTGACGGTCCCCGTGCGCGAGTGCTACCCCGACCTTGACAGCGCCGCTCAGGCGCTCATCGACTGGGCGGCGCCCGACCGCGACGAGCTCGCCGCCGCCCGCGCCGTCGCGCGCGAGATCTTCCATCCCGCCGCTGACGGCCTGATGCGCCCGAGCATCGGATCGATCGCCATTCTCACTTGGACGCCCAGCCATGACTGAACAGCCGCTGACGCCGATCGCCCGCAACCTCGTCATCCGCGCCGATGGCAAGCAGCTGAACATTGCGCCGAAGACCGGCCAGGTCTTCGTCTGCATGTGGGGCTGCTGCTGCGGCCGTGTCCAAGACGGCTACGCCGCCGTCCCGCTCGCCGTCTACCAGCGGGAATGGGAACGCCGGCGGATGCGCTTTCGCGTCCACCTCACCGAGTCCGGCTGCCTCGGTCCCTGTCCGCTCGCCAACGTGGTGCTCGTCATCTTCGACGGCCGCGCCACCTGGTTCCACTCGATCTCGAGCGAGAAGCAGGTCGTCGCCATCTTCGACTACCTCGACGCGATGCTCGCCGCCAACGCCTGGCTGCCGCCGCCGCCCGCGCTCGTCGACTACGCCTTCCAAGCCTACGACTGGGAGCTGGCGCGCGCCCGCGCCCACGGCGACCTGCCGGAGGTGCGCCGCGTTCCGACCGTTCAGCCGGGCATCCTCGTCCTCACTCACGCCGACACCGATATCCTCCTGATCGAGAAGGCCCGCCCGCGCCTCCCCCGCGACTTCCCGCCGCTGCGCGCGGTCAATCTTCGCGTTCTCCGCACAGCGGCCGACGTCGACGCCTTCGCTGCCGCCGAGCTTCCGGGCGCCGGGGTCGTCGTCCTCCGTCTCCACGGCGGACGGCCGAGCTTCCTCCACGGCTTCGACCGCCTGCGCCGCCTCTGCGAGCGCCAAGGCATCCATTTCATCGCCGTCCCCGGCCCCGATGAGCCCGACGCCGAGCTGACGGCCGCCTCGACCGTCCCGCCGGACGTCGTCCACCACGTGTTCTCCTATCTCCGGTACGGCGGTCCTCGCAACATCGAGCACCTGCTGCGCTTTCTCGCCGACCATCTCCTCTTCACCGGTTTCGGCTACCAGGCTCCCACCGAAGAGCCGCGCTCGGGCATCTACCATCGCTCCTCGCCCGAGCCCGGCCAGCCGACCATCGGCATCCTCTTCTACCGGGCGCATCTCCTCGCCGGCAATCTCGACCCGATCGATGCGCTGATTGCCGCCCTCGAGCGCCGAGGTGCCGGCGTGATCGCCGTCTACGCCTACTCGCTCAAGGAGCTCGACGAGCAGGGGCAGCCACTCGCCTTCGGCCACCTTGTTGCCGACGGCGCGCCGCTCGTCGACGCCCTCATCGTGACGATGAGCTTCGCGATGGGCAGCGTCAACCCGAGCGGGCCGACGCTCTCGACCTGGGCGGTCGAGCCCCTCGAGCGGCTCGATGTGCCGATCGTCCAAGCCATCACTGCCGGCATGACGCGCGACGCCTGGGAGGCCTCCACCCGCGGCCTGACGCCGCTCGACGTGGCGATGAATGTCGCCCTCCCCGAGTTCGACGGCCGCATCATCGGCGCGCCCATCTCGTTCAAGGAGGCGCTAGACGGGAGCGAGGTCTTCCGCTATGTCGCTGTCCCCGACCGCGTCGAGCGCGTCGCCGGCCTCGCGCTCCGTCTTGCCGCGCTCCGCCGGAAACCGAACGCCGAGAAGCGCATCGCCTTCGTCCTCACCAACTCGACTCAGAAGGCGGTCAAGGTCGGCAACGCCGTCGGCCTCGATGCCGGCGCCTCCCTCCTTGCAATCCTGCAGGCAATGCGCGCCGCCGGTTATTGCGTTGAGGGCGTTCCCGACGACCCGGACCAGCTGATGCACGAGCTGATCGACCGCTGCGCCTACGACAGCGAACTGTTCTCGCCCGATCAGCTCGCCCGCGTCGCCGAGCAGGTTCCCGCCGACCAGTATCGCGCCTGGCTCGCCGACCTGCCGGAGCGGAGCCGGCGCCAGATGACCGAGCGCTGGGGACCGCCGCCGGGCGAGGCCTATCTCGCCGGCGACGGCATCGGCGTGCCCGGCCTCCAGTTCGGCAACGTCTTCATCGCCCTCCAGCCCTCGCGCGGCTACGGCATCGACCCCAGCGCGATCTACCACATCCCTGATCTGCCGCCGCCGCATTACTACCACGCTTTCTACCGCTGGCTGCGCGACAGCTTTGGCGCCGACGCCATCGTCCATGTCGGCAAGCACGGCACCCTCGAATGGCTTCCAGGCAAAGGCATCGGCCTGAGCGACGCCTGCTTCCCGGATGCCTTCCTCGACGACCTCCCGCTCGTCTATCCGTTCATCATCAACGACCCGGGCGAAGGAACCCAAGCGAAGCGTCGCGCCCACGCCGTCATTATCGACCACCTGCCGCCGCCGCTCACCGACGCCGGCGCCTACGGCGAGCTGGCTGAGCTCGCCCAGCTCGTCGACGAGTACTACCAAGTCGAAACCACCGACCCCGCCAAGCTGCCGCTCCTCCAACACCAGATCTGGCAGCTGATCCAGAAAGCGAAGCTCGATTCGGATGTGCAGACGATCCTGAACTACGACAGCGCCGGCCACGTTCATGAATGGGAACCGACGGTCACTGAAGAGGGCACCCCTGTCAGCCTAACCGAGATGCGCGCCAAGGACTTCGCCCACCTGATCGAGAACATCGACGGCTATCTCTGCGAGCTGACCGGCGCCCAGATCCGCGGCGGGCTGCACATTCTCGGCCGCGTTCCTGAGGGCGAGCAGCTGATCGACCTCGTCGCCCATCTCGTCCGCCTGCCGAACCTCGAGGTGCCGAGCCTGCGCGCCGCGGTCGCGAGTGCTCTCGGCTACCGCCTTGAGGAGCTCCTCGAAGCGCCCGGCAAACGGCTGGCGCGCGCCCGCGCCGGCGCGCCAGCGGCCGCCTCCGACGCCATCGCGGCGATCGACGCCCGCGTCCTCGACCTCCTGCGCGCCCTCGCCGCCGCCGACTGGCAGGCGGCGGCCATCCCCGCGGTCATCGCCGAGACCCTCGGCAACGGCGCCCCGCCCGAGGTGACGGCGGTGCTTCGCTTTGTCTGCGACGAGCTGATCCCCAAGCTGCGCCGCACCGAGGATGAGGTCGCTAACGTCCTGCGCGCGCTCGACGGCCGCTATATCCCCCCGGGGCCAAGCGGCGCCCCCTCGCGCGGAATGGCCCACGTTCTGCCGACCGGCCGCAACTTCTACGCCGTCGACCCGCGCACGCTGCCGAGCGTCGCCGCTTGGCAGGTCGGCGAACGGCTCGCCAACGAACTGATCGATCGCTACCGCGCCGAGACCGGCAGCTATCCGGAGCAGGTCGGCATCTCGGTCTGGGGCACGACCGCCATGCGCACCCACGGCGACGACATCGCCCAAGTCTTCGCGCTCCTCGGCGTCCGGCCGCGCTGGCAGGCCGAGAACCGCCGCCTGATCGGGGTCGACCCGATCCCGCTCGAAGAGCTCGGCCGGCCGCGCATCGATGTCGTGCTGCGCATCTCCGGCTTCTTCCGCGACGCTTTCCCCCACCTCATCAGCCTGATCGACGACGCGATCGCCCTCGTCGCCAGCCTCGATGAGCCCCTCGATCAGAATTATGTCCGCAAGCACATTCTCGCCGAGGAAGCGCGCCGCCAAGCTGCCGGCGAGCCGCTCGAGCCGGCGCGTTTCCGCATCTTCGGCCCCAAGCCCGCGGCCTACGGCGCGGGGCTGCTCCCGCTTATCGAGTCGCGCAACTGGGCGACCGACGACGACCTCGCCGCGGTCTACATCGAATGGGGCGGCTACGCCTACACCGCCAACTCCTATGGGCTCGACGCGCGCGACGAGCTGCGGCGCGCCCTCGCCGGCGTCCAAGTTGCCGTCATCAATCAGGACAACCGCGAGACCGACATCTTCGACGCCGACGACTACTTCCAGTGGCACGGCGGGATGGTGGCGGCTATCCGGGCGCTGAGCGGCACCCAGCCGAAAGCGTATTTCGGCGACAGCCACGACCCGACGCGAGCGCGCGTCCGCGATCTCAAAGAAGAGGCAAAGCGGGTCTTCCGCAGCCGAGTGGTCAACCCGAAATGGATCCGCGCCATGGAGCAGCACGGCTTCAAGGGCGCGCTCGAACTCGCCGCCACCGTCGACTATCTCTTCGGCTACGACGCCACCGCCAATGTCATTGACGACTGGATGTACGAGCGGCTGACGGCCGCCTACCTGCTCGACCGCGAGACCCGCGCCTTCCTCGAGCGGGCCAACCCCTGGGCGCTCCACGGCATCGCCGAGCGGCTGCTCGAAGCGGTCCAGCGCGGCCTTTGGGAGCAGCCGAACCCCGACACCCTTGCCGCCCTGCGCGATATCTACCTCGCCGCCGACGCCGCCCTTGAAGGCCGGACGGAACGCGCCCCCAGCGAGCGATAAGCGGGCAACGCCGTCCTCTCGGCGGAGGAGGATGGCCGACCGATGCCTCGCTCCCCCAGCACGGATGACGAAGCAGAGGGCAGGCGCAGGTCGAGGCGCGGCGTCTCGCCGCGCTCAGACGTTGCGCATATCCGCTTCAAGGTGCTGGTAGACGTAGTCATACCATCCCTGGCGGGTCGGCGCTTCCTCGCCGAACAGTTCGACATGGCGGAGGTGAATTCCGTCGACGTACTCCTCAACGTTCTCGTACTTGAGGCGGCCAGTCGCGATATCCGATCTCGGCCGTTGGGTCGAAGGTGTCCTTGATGCGATCGAGCCACTCGCGGATGCCCATCGTCGTCACTCCTCATGCAGGGCGGCGCGAGTGTACCTCGCTTGGGCATAGACGGCGATCTCGTCCGGCAGCCGCAGTAGGCGCGACAGCCACTCCACGGCGATCATCAGCGCCCGCCCGGCACGGGAAGAGGCCACGCTGCGCCCCGGCTCCAGCTTCGCCCGCAGCGCTAGCCGCCGCACGTCAACGATCGGCTGCGGCACGATTGCCAGCACCTCGAACCCGGCAGCGCGCAGCAGCCGCCGCAGGTCGCGCGGAGCGTAGTGAAACAGGTGCGGCGCCGGGTTGTTCACTTGGAAGAGGGTGAAGAGCGGACCGACGACCCGACCGCCGGAGAGGTCGTAGGCAGCGTAGGCGAGCCGGTTGTAGAGGCCGTCGCGGTTGGGGACGGAGAGCGCGAGGAGGCCGCCCAGCCCAAGACGGCGATGGATCAGCCGCAGGACGCGCCGCGGCGCGGGGAGATGCTCAAAAACATTCCAGAGGGTGATCAGGTCGTAGCGCTCGGGGTCCGCCTCGAGCGCGTCGATCCCGCCGACGCGGATATCCAGCCCCTGCGCCCGGCCTCGCGCCGCGACCTCTGCTGCCGGCTCCAGCCCCCGCACGCGCCAGCCCGGAGGCGCAGCGCGGAGAAACCAGCCGAACGATGCCCCAATGTCGAGCGCCGTCCCCGTCGGCCGCCGCGCCGCGATCCAGCGCCAGTTCTCGCGAAAGACGCGCAGCCGAAACGGCTCGTAATAGGCGAGGTAGTCGTCGAGGTCGAGCGCAGCGTAGTAGTCGCCGCCTTCCGCTGCCGGCGGCAGCGCGTTGAGGTGGAGCCCGCAGCGGCGACAGCGCACCACAGTCAAGCGCGGCGTCCGCACCCGCACCGCAAAGCGGTCGCCGCCGCAGACAGGACAGCGCGTCACGGAGCAGCGCCGGCGGCCGTCGGTTCCTGCCCAGCGGCGCCCTGGGAGAGGGATGGCGCATCCTCCTCGGCCGCGAAATAGCCGATCGCCAGCATCGCGAGCGCGAAGCCGAGGTAGTTCGGATTCATCGTCCGCGAGAAGTAGAGGAAGACAATCGAGAAGACCCCGAAGTGGGCGAAGGCGGCGGCGAGCGTATTGCGCTTCCATTGGCGAATGAGCAGGGCGACCAACAAGGGGCCGGCGACGAGAAGCGCGAGCAGGCCGAAGGGAAACGGCGCAAACAGGTCGTCCACCCCGCCGAGCGCGACGACATAGGCCGCCGCACCCCATCCTTTGATCGGCAGGCCATCCGGCAGCGGCGCGCCCGCGTTGTAGAGCACGGTGTCTTCGAACAGCGCTCGCGCGTCCCAGAGAGCGAAGGGGAGAACAAACAGGAGCGCGCTGAGCGCGATCGGCAGCAGCGGCCGCGCCAAGCGCAGACGGAGCGTCAGCCGCTGCCCGCGCCAGAGGTAGAGCGCGAGGAAGGGAAGCAGCGGCCAGATCGTCCCCTTCGTCGCCGTCGCCAGCCCGATCGCCACGCCGCCGAGGGTGACGCGGCCGGTTCGGTAGGCAGCGAGCGCCAGCGCAACGAGCGCCAGCAGGAGGATGTCGTTATAGCCGTAGATTAGGTCGTTAGCGAGGATCGGGTTGAGCGCAAAGATCGCCGCCAAAGCCAGCCGGCCGCTTCGCGTCGGCGCGATCCAGGGGGTCGCCGCGAGCATCGCCAGATAGGCGATCACGTAGAGCAGGCGGTGGTCATACCAGCCCCAGAGCGTCGTCGTCAGAAGATAGAGCGGGACGGCAGGCACAAAGGCGAAGGGCAGATAGGGGTAGTGGCTCAGCCCCGGACCGCTCGGATACGCCTCGACGACCCAGGTCGTGCGCCAGTCCTGCTGATAGACGTTCGTCCCCTCCAGCAGCCAGCGGACGGCAAGATCGCTCATCAGCACCCCGCCGTCGTGGGCAAACTGCGCCGGCGTCGAAAGCTGGCGCAGCGCCATCACCATGCCGGTATTGGCAACCACCGAGACCAAGCAGATCGCAACCAGCAGCGTGACCTTCGCCGGATAGGTCCAGCGGACGCGCGCGCCCGGCCACGTCTCAAGGACATCGACGACGAGATACAGCCCAAGGAGGCCAAACGTGGTCGCCAGCACAAGCTGCGAGAGCGGGTCGGCGAGCCAATCGACGAGGAGCGCGAACGCCCGGTCCGGCAGCAGCGCCCCAACGACGGGGATCTGGCGCACCAGCTCTGCCGGGCGCGGAACGATCGCGTTGGCAAACGTATCGACGCGCGCCCGCGTGAGCACGAGCGCCGTCAGGACGAGGGCATCGAGCGAGATCGGCAGCCGAGCATTCACCGCAGCATCGGAGTCTAGTCGATGGGAGCGCCTGCTCCTGCTCGCTCGGCGAGGTGCGCCGGCGTGCTGGCGGCGCGCCAGCGCGTCCGTCACCTCGATCTGCGCCAGAAACTCCACGACGGTCACGATCGACAGGCCGCCAAGCCGCGGGTCGCCAGTCA
Organism: Dehalococcoidia bacterium; assembly: GCA_025054935.1. Taxonomy (NCBI): domain Bacteria; kingdom Bacillati; phylum Chloroflexota; class Dehalococcoidia; species Dehalococcoidia bacterium. The sequence goes on from JANWZD010000005.1 coordinate 35,139, forward strand.
CGAGATAGTCCGCGTTGCCGTCCAGCGCAGCCGCGAGCATCATTTCGTCGTTCGGATCACGCACCGGCAGTGGGAGACCCTGCGCAGGAACGACGGAGACCCCATCGACCCGAAGGCGGCGAAGGAAAGCCCTCTCTCCTCAGGACTCAGCCTGTACCGCGCAACGAGGCGCGGACGAGAGAGGACTTCGACATACTCAGCAATCAGATCGGGGTTGTGAGAAGGCGAAAGACCGGCGTTCGCCACGCTCTCAGCAGGCGACCCGCGGCACTGCTTGGGTTAAGGAAGCCAGAGACGAGAAGGTTCGCATCAACAACGGCGCTGAGCAGCCTGCGCTCGCTCATACCATTCTCGACGAACTGCTTCGACGACCTCCGTTACGTCTCGATACACCTCGTCCGGGTCGATCGCGGCGTTGCGTTGCCAGCCTCCCTCAAAAACTGCCCAATCGCGGCCAGCTTCGCGCTGGAACTCCTCAACCAGCTCCGGGGCGATCACCTCTGCGTACGGCTTGCCGTGGCGCTCGACGATCACCGGCTCCTTGGTGTGAACGACCGTTCTCAACAGTTCGCCGAACCGGTTCTGCGCCTCCCGGGATGACACGCGCCGCGCCATTGCCCCTCCTCACCAGAGCGGCAGAAGGCGAGCGGGCCCGCTGTCAAGGCAGCGCGGGCACCGTCGTTGCGCGGCGCAGCTCGCTCTTCTCGCAATGCCGCCATCCCCGCACAGGAGGCACGCCGTCCAGCGATGGCAGAAGCGCGAGCCCGCCGGACGCGCGCCCCCTGTGCAGCCGGAGACAGGGACGGCGAGGAGCAGACACCTGCATGCGCCCAATCTCGCCTCACCGTCAGGGGTCGCCCACGAGGCGCCTGCGACGGCGGCCGTCCGCACAGTTGAGCAGGGGATCGCCGCGATCCGCCGCTGGCTCTGCGCCTCCTGCCGCCTGCAGGCTGTGCTCCGCCGCGGGGCCGGCACCTTTCCTCGCCCCGCTCCGATGGCGGGCGGCCGGTGTGCTTACCCCGCGCCGCCGCGCCGAAGGGCTGAGCCGCCTCAGTTGATCTTGTACGCTGCGTCGAAGTGGAAATAGAGGGGATGGTCCGGCTTGAAGCCGCGGGTCTTCGGGCCGGCGACGCCGAAGAGCGGCTCGACATAGAGCGCCTGAATATATGCATCCTCCACTTGGATCCGCGCGGCCCGCTTCAGGATGTCGGCGCGCCTGCGCTCATCCGGTTCGGCGTAGGCTTGGTCCATCAGCCGATCCCACTCCGGGTTGCACCAGTAAAGCGCCGACGGGTCGCCCACCGGCTTGCCGCAGCCGAAGAACGTGCGGTTCCCGCCGAAGCCGAGGGGGTCGCCTTGGCGGCCCATCCAGATATCTTCTTTCTGGAGGTTGTTCCGACCGTACGCCTTGTCGACCGCTACCGCCCGCTCATTCGGCGTGACCGTGAATTCGATCCCGACATCGCGGAGGTTGGACTGAATGGCGACGACCACGTCCTGCGGATTGAACGCCGTGGTGTAGCCGAGGCCGACCGGCAGCCGGAAGCCGTTCGGATAGCCTGCTTCCGCAAGGAGCTGGCGCGCCCGCGCCGGGTCGTATGGCGGGAGCGGGATCGTTGGGTCGTGGTAGGCTGTCCCCGGCACCGCGACTGAGATCGCCGGCTGGGCATAGCCTTGGAACAAGGTCGTGGCGATCGCTTCGCGATTGATCGCGTACCAGAGCGCCTGACGCACCCGCTTGTCGGTAAACGGCGTCCTGCGCAGTTCGTTGACCCCCTGCGGCAGCGCGATGTATTGGAGCGTGCTCAGGCCGACATGAACATCCATGTTCGCCTGCTTGAGCGCGTTCGCCTGCTCCGCCGTGAAGTTGACATCGAGCGCGAGGTCGATCTCGCCGGTGCGCAAGCCGTTGATGATCTGCGCATTCTCCGCGATCACCGTAAACGTGATCTCTTCGGCCACCGCTTTCCGGAACGCGTGAGGCTGCGGCCGCTTGCGGTAGTGCACGCCTTCCGTATTGCGGAAGCTGACGAGCTCATACGGTCCGCTTCCCATCGGCTTCTGGACGAAGCCGTCGAAGCCGACACTCTCGTAGTACTTCTTCGGAATGATCCAGAGGAAGTTCGCCGCCGCCGGAACGCTCATGTCCGGCTGACGGAGCAGAAAATCGACGGTGTACTCATCGACGACGTGGGCGCCGGTGACGTTTTCGAAATACGGCAGCTGCGGCCAGCGGCTCTTGATGACCGTCTCAAGCGTAAAAGCGACATCCTCTGCCGTCAGCTTCGAGCCGTCGGGCCAGCTCATATCTCGCCGGAGGGAGAAGCGCCACGCCGCCGCGTCGCCTTGGAGCGCCCAGCGCTCAGCGACCCACGGCGTCACCTGATAGCCTTCGCTCAGCTTTGTCAGCGTGTCGTAGAGCGGGTAATAGACAAAATGGAGCGTAGCCGACGCTTGCGGCGTGGGGTTGCCGAAGATGCCCTTGACGGCGACGCGCAGGTGCTGCCGTTCGGCGCGGGTTTCTTGGGGCGCCGGCGCACCCGGCTGCGGCGACGCGGCAGGAGCGCAGGCGGCCGCCGTCAGCGCGAGGACGAGAGCAAGACGACCAATGCGCATAACCATCACCTCTCTCCTGATGGTTCCCTCCGCATTGCGGCGCGTGTAGGATCACCACGTATCGTGGTTTGTATACTCTAGCGCCGGGCGCGCCGAACGTGTCAAGACTTTTCGCCGGGCACGCTTCTGCTGCCTGCTCCCCTTGCTACGATCTCGCGAGAGCATTTCGGAGGGTGCAGCATGCCGCGGACGCTTCTGCTGCTCGCTGTCCTGCTGCTGACACTCGCCCCGCAGGCGCAGGCGGCCCCGCCCGCCCAAAGCGCCGCCCAGCTCAAGCGCGCCGCGCTCGCCCGCCTTCGCGAGAGCAGCAGCGCGCCCGCTCCTGTTCGAACGGATATCGTCCGCGTGCTCGGCAACTGGGCGCTGGTCCGGTTCCAGCCGAAACCCGGGCAGGCCGACCCGTCGCTCGTCATCCTGCAGCGCAAGAACGGCGTCTGGAACGTCGTTGCCGGCCCAGGCACAGCCTTCCCGCCCGACCTCAGCCTTCCCGAGCAGTGGCCGGAGGAGCTCTTCTCATTCAGCGGCCTCTACGGCAGCCCGGCTATCCCGCCCGAGGACATTTCTCCCGGCACAGTCCCCCACTGGATCGCCGAGGGGACGAATATCGCCTTCCGCTTCCCCATCGACGCGAGCGCGGCTCTTCGGGACGGCAGCATCGTCATCACCGGTCCGCCGGCCGCCCCGTACGAGATCCTCCTCACTCCGCTGGCCGCAACCGTCGGCTCCGCGCTCGACGAGTGGGCTTTCGACCAGATGCAAACACGCCCGAACCCGGCGACGCTCGCTGCCGAATACTTCCCGTCGCCGACGGCCAACATTTTCCTCATTGAAGCCGTCAGCGGCCCGACCGTCGCCCGCGACTACTTCGTCGCCGCAAAGGCGGGCGGCCAAGTGTGGATGGTTCATGTCACCCTGCCGCGCTCTGAGCGCAGCCGGACGGCGCTGACGCCGGCAGAGCGCGCCGTCTCGCTCATTCTCCAGACCCTCCTGATCGGCCCGGGAGCGGTCATTCGGCCCCAGTCGACCTATCTCGACCCGATCACGGGCTACCGCTTCCAGTATCCGGAAGACTGGACGATCGTCTTCAGCGACGGCGCCGGCGCGACGGTGGCCGCCCCCGGCCGGGTCGGACCGACCAGCCGGAGCGTCGCGATCGCCCCGACCGGCGCGGTGACCATGGCCGAGGCTGAGCGCCGAACGATCGACAGCGTCGGGCAGGATGTGCGTCCCGTGGGAACGACCACGTTCGGGGGGCTCCAAGTGCGCCGCTACCAAGGGATGAGCGCACAGACAGGCAGCCCGACTTGGGGCTACCTCATTCAGATCTCGCCGGAGCAGGTGCTCTCCGCGCTCGTCCGCAACGACCGCGCCGGGCCCGACGGCAACCCGGAAGCCGGCTTTCCGATCGTCGCCAGCATCACGCCGCTGCGCTAAGGCGTTCGCGCGGCGCGATCGCCCCGCGGCAGAGAGACGCCCTGCCCCACGCCAGCAGAACGCGCCGCCCGCTGATCGCCTTGCTCCCCATCCGCAACGGCAACCGGTCAGGGACCCCATCGAGGCAATCGTGCCGACACGACCAAGCCCCGCGCGCCGCACGACCCGCCGTCGTTCCAGCCGAGGCCGCGCCCGTCGCCGTGCCCCGGTGCGCTCGGCAGGCAGCGTGCGCAGCCGCTCGCAACACGCCGTCCGCCCGTCCTCGCGTTCCTCGCTTCCCCAGCAATCCCCCGGCGCGCCGCAAAATTGCGCCAGAAATGAGACGCATGTGCAACAATATCGCTAACCCGCGCCCCTCACTCCAGTTCTGTTGCCTGCCGCCAGGATGGGCAGAAGGAGCAGCGCATGTCTCGCCTGCCGCGGTTACTGATCCTCACGGCCCTCGTCGCCGCTGCCTGCGCCCCGACCCCGCCGGGCCAAACCGGCGCGACCGGCCCTGCCGCCGGCGCAACCCCTGCGCCCTCGGAGATCGCCGACACGATCACTATCGGCTACCCGGTCTCTCTCCCCAGTCTCGACCCGCACCCGGTCGTCGCCCAGACCGGCGCCTTCGCCTTCGACCCCATCTACGACCAGCTCGTCCGCTACGACCGCAACGGCCAGATCCAGCCTTGGCTGGCCCGCGCCTGGCGTTCTGTCGACCGGCTCACTTGGGAGTTCACCCTCCGCGAGGGCGTCACGTTCTCAAACGGCGAACCGTTCGACGCCACTGTCGCCAAGTGGAATTTCGACCGCTTCATGAGCCCCGAAACCCGCGCCATCGAGCGGCCCACCTTCGCCACTGTCGACCGCGTCGAAGCGCCGAACCCGACCACCTTCCGCGTCATCACCCGCCAAGAGGACCCGCTCCTCGTCCGCCGCTTCAACCTGCTGCGCATGATCCCGCCGAAGCATTTCGAGGCGGTCGGTGCCGCCGAGTTCCAAGGCTCGAAGGCTGTCGGCACCGGCCCCTATAAGGTCGTGGAGTACGTCCAAGGCGACCGGGTCGTCTACGAAGGGTGGGACGGCTCCTGGCGCGGCAAGGGGAAGACAAAGCGCCTCGTCCTCCGCTTCACCCCCGACCGCACCACCCTCCAAGCGGGGATGCGCACCGGCGATCTCGACGCCGCCTTTGACCTGATGGCCGACCAGATCATCACCCTCAAAGGCATGGGCTTCACTGTCACCGAGGGCGTCTTCCCTGGCGCGTGGTATATGGAGTTCAACACCATCGGCGGCCATCCTGCGCTGCGCGACAAGCGCGTCCGCCTCGCCCTCAACTACGCCATCGACCGCGAGACGATCGCCAAGACCCTCTTCCGCGGCCTCGTCACCCCCGCTTGGCAGATGGCCAGCCCCGCCGCCAACGGCTACCAGCGCGACCTCCCCAACTATCCCTACGACCTCCAGCGCGCGAAGCAGCTGATGGCAGAAGCCGGCTATGCCAACACTCCAATCAAGCTGAAGGCCATCCTGACCGCCGGCGGCCGCACCTTCTCTGAGGCCGTCGTCGGCATGTGGAAAGAGCTCGGCGTCGAACTCGAGCTCCAGCTCGTCGACTTCGCCGTCTTCGTCGAGCGCTCGAACATCGGGCCGATCGAAGACATCCACGTCAGCCGCTCCACCGACGGGGATGTCCGCGACGCCGATGCCGCCTACCAGTTCATCGAGAACGTCGCCAACCGCGTCGAGGCGCGCGTCACTTGGCGCAACGAGCGCTTCGCCCAGCTCTACAACGCCCAGCGCACCGAGGTCGACCCCAACCGGCGCGCCCAGCTGCTCAAGGAGATGGTCACCCTCGTCTACGAGGAGGCGCCCGTCGCTCCTGTCTACTACCCCGCTCTCGCCTGGACGGTCAACCCCAAGGTGCGCGACGTCTTCGCCGCGCCGGACACTTCGCTCGACCTTGCGGCGATCTACAAGCTGAAGTGAGCTCCCGCACCACCCTGCTCGGCGTCCACCTCGCAGCGCGCGATCCGGAGCGGTCGCGCGCTTTCTACACTGCCCTCGGCTACCAGCCCCTGCCCGGCGCGCCGAACACCCTCGCCCTCGCGTGGCGCCCTGAGTGCCGCCTCGTCATCACCCCGGCAACCAGCGGCGACCCCGCGCCGGATTTTCTCTCGCGCGGGGTGCTGGCGATCGACTTCTACACCCGCGATCTCGACGAAGCGATCGCGACCCTCACCGCCCGCGGCGCCACGGTCTGGTCTGGACCGGTCGATTACCGCTTCGGGGCCAAACCGGTGCGCCACGCGATGCTCCTCGGTCCGGACGGCGAGCGGATCGGGCTGATGCAGGTCGACCGCCCCGCCTTCGCCACTTGGCGGGGCGACACCCTCTTCTCCGAGCCCGGGCTCTGCCCGATCGGCGCCCCGCCCGAGGCGCTCACCTTCTACACCGACCTGCTCGGCTGGCAGGTCGCGAGCGACACCTCGCTCGACTCTGTCCCCATGCGCCAGCTGACCAAGCTGCCCGACAGCGTCTCGATCCGGCTCGTGCTGCTCGACACCGGCGGCCCCTCCCAGCCGCGTCTCGAGCTGCTCATCCCCGACCTCCCCCTCCCGCCGACTAAGCCAGGGCGCGGCTTCCTCGGGTTTGACGACGGCTCCGGCCATGCCGGGCTGTACGACCCCCACACCGGCATCACGTACAGCATCCCGCAGCCGCGAACTGCTCCAGCGCGGTGACCGCCCCCGCCCTCCTCGGCATCGATATCGGCACCTCCTCCTGCCGCGCTGCGCTCTGGAGCCCGGACGGACAGCGCCTCGGCGGCATCGCGCGCGTCCGCTACCATCCTGACCTCACCCCGGACGGCGGCGCGACCCTCGACCCCGACGCGCTGGTTGCCGCCGTCCTCCGCATGCTCGACCGCCTGCCGCTCACCCGGCCCGTGGCAGCGGTCGGCCTCGCCACCTTCTGGCACAGCCTCCTCGGCATCGGGCGCGACGGCCGCCCCGTCACCCCGCTCCTCCTCTGGCTCGACCGGCGCAGCGACCCCGATGCCGAACAGCTGCGCGCCCAGTTCGACAGCGCCGCCATCCACGCGCGCACCGGCTGCCCCATTCACTCGTCCTACTGGCCGGCGAAGCTCCACTGGCTCCGCCGCACCCACCCGGCAGCGTTCGCCGCGGCAGCGCGTTGGTGCTCCTTCGGCGACTACCTCGCCGAGCAGCTGACCGGGCAATGCGGGGGCACCAGCCGCGCTCTCGCCTCCGCTACCGGCTTGTTCGACCAGACCGCAGGGCGCTGGGACCCCGACCTGTGCGCAGCGGTCGGCGTCGCTCCCGACCAGCTGCCCCCGGTCGTCTCGCCCGCCGCGCTCGCCCCGCTCCTTCCTCCCTTCGCCGCCCGCTGGCCGGCAGTTGCGCGCATCCCCTGGCTGCCGGCCAGCGGCGACGGCGCGGCGAGCAATGTCGGCGCCGGCTGCTTGACCCCCGACCGGCTCACGATCATGGTCGGCACCTCAGCGGCCGCGCGCGTTGCTTGGCGGGGGAGCGCTGCCGTCGCCGCCGGGCTCTGGCGCTACCAGCTCGATGACGAGCGCGTCATTCTCGGCGGCGCGCTGAACGACGGCGGCAGTCTGCTCGACTGGCTGCGGCGGACGCTTCGGCTGCCGCGCCGTGCCGCGCTCGAGGAGGCAGTCGCGGCCTTCCCGCCGACTGCCCACCAGCTGACCGTCCTTCCCGCATGGGGAGGCGAGCGCAGCCCGCGGTGGCGACTGGCCGTCCGCGGCGCGCTGCTCGGCGCGCGGCTGGAGACGACACCGATCGCGATCTACCGCGCCGCGCTCGAGGCCATCGCCCTCCAGCTCGGCCGCATCGTCGCCCTGCTCGACGCTGCGCTCTCCGCCCCGGTCCGCACGGTCGTGGCAACCGGCAGCGCCCTGCTCGGCTCGCCGGCGCTGCAGCAGATCCTCGCCGATGTGATCGGACGTCCGCTGCAGCGCTCCGCTGTGCCCGAAGCCTCGAGCCGGGGTGCGGCGCTTCTCGCTGCCGAGCGCGTCGGCCTGCTGAGAACGCCGCTCGACGCCCTGCCGCCGCCGGTCGACGGTGTCATCGAGCCGATCGCCGCCCGGGCCGCATCCTATCGCGAGGCACTTGCGCGCCTGATCGCCGCCGAGCGCGCGCTTGAAGAGGCAGCGCTTATCGGCTGACAGCGGTGCGGGGTCCTGCCGCGCGCTCGATCAGTCGCCCAGCGCGAGCGCAGGGCCCGGCTGGGGCCGCACCGCCGGCAGCAGCGCCAGCGCGATGAGCGTCATCGCCGTCATGACGAGAAAGATCGCCCGCGGACCGAGCAGATCGGCGAGCGTCCCCGCGATCACGCTCGAGAGCGGCGCCGAGATCGAGGTGCAGGCCGCCAAGATCCCGCTCGCGGCCCCCATGTGATGACGCGGCACCAGATCGGCGAGCAGCGGGATAGTGAGCACCATGCTGGCGGCATTGCCGATGCCGGCGAAGATGAAGACCAGCGCTCCTTGCTCGCGGGTGGTGATGACGAGCGCAAAGAGCGCGGCAAGCGCAAGGATGCAATAGCCGGCCGCCAGAATGCGCCGCTTGCCGAAGCGCGTCCCCAGCAGCCCAACTGGAACTGCAAAGACGGTTGTGCTCAGCAAGAGCAGCGCCGGCAAGAGCTGCGCTTCGCCCGGGGTCGCGCCGAGAATATCCCGGGTGTAGATCGACACCAGCGGCAGCACCGCGTTCACCCCTGCCCAATAGCAGAAGACCGCAGCGCAGAAAATCGCGGCGCTGCGGTAGTCGGCGGCGAGGCGCCGCAGCGGCAGCCGGGGCCCATGGACAAGCGCAGCGCGGTCCCACTGCTCCGGCGAGGGCTCGCGCACCCCAAGAACCGTTACCAGCACCCCGCCCGCAATCAGCCCGGCGGCTACGAGGAAAAACCCTTCCTCGATCCCCTCTCGGCTCAGCAGGAAGCCGAGCGCGAGGATGAACACCTGCCCCCCCATATCGGTGACGACCGAAAACGACGACAGCCGCTCGCGCGCCGGCCCTTCTGTCAGGTCGGCGAGCAGCGCTTTCTGGACGTCATCCTGCATGTTGAAGGCGATCGTGAACAGCCCGATAGCGACCACGATCGGCAGCAGCCGCGCCATCTCAGGGGGCAGTCCGCCGATCGCCACGTCGAGGCGGGCAATGGCAGGGGTTAGGCCGAGCAGCAGCGCGCCGAGGACGCCCCCAATAAGGATGAACGGCCGGCGGCGGCCGAGCCAGCCAAGATAGACCCGATCAGACCATGCCCCCGCAATCGGCGAGACCACCGCGCCAAGAAAGGTGCGCGAGTTCGCGATCAGGCTGATCAGCACGTAGGAGGTCGTGAACGCCGTGAGCCAGAGCGAGATGGTGTAAACGTTGAACGCGTTGAACACGCCAACAGCGAAGCTTCCCCCTAAGAACGCCAACTGCACGCCGCGCTCCCCTTCTGACAAGCGTAGCGGATCCGGCGCGCGGACGCGGCGGCACGACCGGCGCGGCGTGCCGCGGCAGTCCATAGACCCGCTCTATGGACGCTCGACACAACGCGAAACGGGTGGTATAGACTTCGTCTTACTGGGGATTCCGCTCAAAGGAGGTCCAATGAACGTGCAGCCCGCCCGCGCGCCGCAAGATCCGCGCGCCCGCGCCGCGATGGAGCAGGTCCCGCTCGACGTCGTCCCGCCGAAGCCGGTCATTACGCTCGACAACATCTTCGACCCGGAGACCGACTACGAGAAGTGGATGATGCGGCTTGTCTGGACCGACCGCGAGCGGGGCCAGAAAGTGCGCGACGAATGGGTCGCCACCCTGCCGTACTTCGACGGCCCAGCGGACAACTCTGATATCCTGCCGCCCGGCGCGCCACCGCCGAATGTTCCGCTGCACTGGCTGAAAACCCCGATCCACTTCACGCCTCTGCCCGACCCGCGCTACACCCGCTCCGTCTACATCGCCAAGAACTACTTCACCTTCACCCGCATCGAGCCCGCCCAAGAGCTGTTCGCCCGCATCTACGCCGGCTGGAAGCCGAAGCGCATCCTCGATGTCGGCACCGGCCTCGGCACCTCGGCGATGGCGCTCGCGCGCCTCTTTCCCAACGCCGAGGTGATCGGGATCGACCTCGCGCCCCACTTCATCCGGTTCGCCCGCAAGTGGGCCGAGCGCGAGAAGATCCCGAACGTCACTTTCTACCTCCAGCATGCCGGCGAGACCTGCTTCCCGGACGGCAGCTTCGATATCGTCAACGAAAGCTACGTGCTCCACGAGATGCCGCAGCCCGAGAGCGCCAAAATCATCCACGAGATGAAGCGCGTACTCCGCAGCGGCGGCCGCGCCAGCTGGGTCGATGTCATCTACGACGACACCGAGGAGGAGCGCCAAGCGCGGGTTCAGCGCGCCAAAGCAGCCGAGCCGTTCCTCGGCGAGTATATGAAGCTGAACCTTGAGCAAGCGGTGCGCGCCGCCGGCTTCATCAACATCGCCAAGCTGCGCGACCCAAGCTGGGACTGCATGGCGATCACGGGAATCAAGCTGTAGCGCGCCGCTGCCGTCCCGCTCGGCGGCACGCCCTCGTTCGGGCGTGCCGCCCCTGTTTCGCCGCAAGAGCGGCACCCCCGCCGGAGGAGACCTTTTTCTCGAGAACCGTTACACTCCTACGTGCCTATCCGTGGTGGCGGCATTCCCCAGAGAGCCATTCTCCGCTGGCTCGTCTGACCCAGTAGGCACCTCGCAGGAGTACCCGTGACCACGATCATCGCGATCCACTCTTTTCGCGGCGGGACCGGCAAGTCCAACCTGACTTCGAACCTGGCGGCAACGATTGCGCTCGCTGGAAAGCGCGTTGGGGTCATCGACACCGATATCCAATCTCCGGGCATCCACGTCCTCTTCGGGATGGACGAGAGCCAGATAGTCCGCTCGCTGAACGATTATCTCTGGGGGCGCTGCCGGATCGAGGAAACCGCCTACGACGTCACCCACCGCGTCGGCCAAGCGACCCAAGGAGCGCTTTTTCTCATCCCCTCGAGCATTAAGGCCGGCGAGATCGCGCGCATTCTGCGCGAAGGCTACGACGTCTCGCTCCTCAACGACGGCTTCCGAGAGCTCGGCAAGCGGCTGCGTCTTGACTACCTTTTTATCGACACCCATCCCGGGCTGAATGAGGAGACACTCCTCTCGATCGCCATCTCGGAGATCCTCATCCTGATCATGCGCCCCGATCGCCAAGACTTCCAGGGCACGGCCGTGACGGTGGATGTGGCGCGCAAGCTCGATGTGCCCAAGATGCTGCTGGTGATCAACAAGGCGCTGCCCTCCTTCGACCTCGCACAGTTGAAACGCCAGGTCGAAGAGACCTATCGCGCGCCTGTCGCCGGCATCCTGCCCCTCTCGGAAGAAGTCGTCCGCCTCGCCTCGAGCGACCTGTTCAGCATCCGCTTCCCGGACGACCCGTGGAGCGTCGAGATTCGCAAGATCGCTCAGCAGATCATGGACTAGCTACTTCACCGAGCGAACCGCGCTCCGCTACCCTGCCCGCATGCGTGCCGCTGCCTCTCCTTCGCTCCGTCGCCGCGATCCCAGTTGGGACTACGCCGGCAAGGCGAGCAAACGGCTGACCCACGGCCTTCATCCCTATCCGGCGATGATGATCCCCCACGTCGCCGCGCGTCTTATCGAACTGCTCTCTCAGCCGGGCGACCTCGTTCTCGACCCGTTCTGCGGGTCAGGCAGCGTTCTTGTCGAGGCGATCGCTGCCGGCCGCCGCGCGATCGGCGTCGACCTCAACCCCCTCGCGGTCCTGATCGCCCGCGCCAAGACCACCCCCGTGCCCGCTGCCGCGCTCACAGCAGCGATCGCCTCCGTTGAGGCTGCGCTCCCCCGCTTCCTTGCCGACCCGCCGCCGCCGCCGCCGGTGCCGCGCCTCGACTTCTGGTTCAAGCCCGACGTCATCCGGGCACTCGCCGCGCTCCGCGCCGCCATCTTCGCCGCGCACGAGCCCGCCCGCGCCGTCCTGCAGGCGACCTTCTCCGAGGTCGTCCGCCTCGCTTCAAACGCCCGCTCCTCCGAGTTCAAGCTCCACCGCTATCCGCCGGAGCGCCTTGTCCGTCACCAGCCCGATCCTGTCGCCCTCTTTCGCGCTCGGGCCGCGCGCAATGCTGCTCTTCTCGCCACCTTCGCCCCGACCGCGCCGGCGGAGGTCTGGCTCGCCGATTCCCGCCAGCCGCTCCCCGGTCTCGCCGACAGCACGGTCGACGCCGTCATCACTTCGCCGCCCTATGGCGACAGCCGGACAACGGTCGCGTACGGGCAGTTCTCACGCCTTTCCGCCCAGTGGCTCGGGATCGTCGGCGACCGCGACCTCGACCCCTCCCTGCTCGGCGGCGCCCGAACCCGCGCGCCGATCCCGTCTTCCCCCCACCTTGAGGCGACGCTCGCCGCCATCGCCTGCCGCGACCGGCGGCGCGCCAGCGATGTCGCCGCATTTTATGTCGATATGGCAGCGTGTCTCGCTGAGATCGCCCGCGTCCTTCGGCCGGGCGGGCTCGCGGCGCTGGTCGTCGGCAATCGGCGCGTCAAGGGCGTCCAGATCCCGACGGACCTTATCCTCGCTGACCTCGCCGTCCCGCTCGGGCTCCTGCCTCGCGAGGTGATCATCCGCCGCATTCCGACGAAGCGCCTGCCGAGCCGCAACAGCCCGAGCAACATCCCGGGCACGGTCGGCGAGACGATGAGCCACGAGCATATCCTCATTCTCGAACGCGGCGCGCCAGCCGCCCCCCGACACGCCGCGACTGAGCGGGATCACCACGAGAACCGCGCCCCCTCGCAACGCCCTGCTCACGCCGCTGCAGCGACCCGGCAGGCCTAGGAAACCGACAAGCCCCTCGAGCGTGCTCACGGCGAGAGGAGCCCGCGCCGATCGTCCTGCCGGTGCGAATGGCGGCCGCAGCACTGCGTCACGACCCAGCGTCGAGGCGTCGCTTCGGGAACGCCGGTCGCTTGCCGAGCGCCCTGCGCTGGCGGAGCGGCGGGCGTCAGCGCCGGCGATGCTGTCCGCGAGCAGCAGCGCGACCGAGGATCGCCGGCGACGCCTGCGTCGGCTCTTGCTGCGCGCTGCGCCCGGTCCTCCCGCCGTCGCCGCCCGGGCCGCGCGTGAGCCCCGGCGCCGCTCGCGCAGACTGCCGATGCGGCAGGCGCGCGTCCCCGCGCTTGCCGCGGTGTCCTCTCCTTCCCGTTGCACGGCAGACGAGCGGCCCTGCGCCCCTCCTCGCCGAGGCGATCCCGTGGCGTACGATCGATCGCGGGGAGAGACGAAGGATGGTGCTGCGACGCCTCGGCTATATCACCACCGCGCTCGGCAGCGGCGCGATAACGGACAAGAGCTGCCACCTCCGCAGCGCTACCCCAGAACGGCTGCGCGCCCTCATTCGAGCGAACCTCGCAGGGCTGGCCGCGACGCTCGACTACAACCGGGCCATCGGCGTCCGCTTCTATCGCCTCTCGAGCCAGCTTATTCCCTTCGCCTCCCACCCCGTGAACACGCTCGAATGGTGGCGTGAAGAAGAAGAGACCCTCGCTGCAATCGGCAGGACCATCCAGCGCGACGGCGTGCGCTGCGGCATGCATCCCGGCCAGTACACCCTGCTCACCTCGCCGGACGAGCGGGTGACCGCCAACGCCCTCGCAGACCTAGCGTGGCATGTCCGGCTGCTGCGTGCGCTGGGCCTCGGCCGCGAGGCGAAGATCGTCATCCACGGCGGCGGCGCCTACGGCGATAAGGCCGCCGCAATGCGCCGCTTCGTCGCGCGCTACCGCGCCTTGCCCGAGGAATGGCGCGAGCATCTCGTTCTCGAGAACGACGAGCGAGTCTATTCCGTCGCCGACGTGCTCGCGATCCACGAGGCGACCGGCATCCCGATCGTCTTCGACGCCTTTCATCACGCTATCCTCCCCACTCCCGGCGACCTCCTGCCGCGCGTCTTCGCTACGTGGCAGCCGGAAGATGGACCGCCGGAGGTGCACTTCAGCAGCCAAGCGCCGGGCAAGCCGCCGGGCACGCACGCCGACGACGTCGACCCCGTCGACTGCGCTGCGTTCCTTGCCGCTGCGCCGGCGCCGCCGTTCGACTGCATGCTGGAATGCAAGCGCAAGGACCTCGCGCTCCTTGCGCTGCGGCCGGCCCTCGCCGCGCTCGGCATCGTCGAGCGCGAGGCATGATCGCCCGCGCTAACCGCGCCGGAAGATCGCTAACAAGGAGGTGACAGGAGGCGACGCGATATCGTCTTTCGTCACGAGAGGGTCATACTCTTGGTCAGCAGGAGAGAAGGCAGCGGCGCGCTGCAATCCCCAGCGCGACCAACGGGAGGCCGCATTCCCGACCGGCGAGAAAGAGGTCTGGAAAGGATCGCAGTGGCTTGCTGGCACAGTATCGTACCCGTGGTGGCGAGATGTGCCGAACAGTTGGCTTGTCCGTCTTTGGTGGGTCTTCGTTCTCTTGGACGGTGGGGTAGCACTCTGTTCAGAGCACTCTGTTCAGTCGAGCCTCCCTGAGAGCAGATACAACCGCAGAGTTGATACTGGCGACTCTAAGCAGCATCCTCTGGACACTGTTCTCTCTTCTAGCGGGGATGTTCGCGATCCTGCTTATCCGCCGCATCACCGCGCTGCAGACGCGCGCCATCGAGCGCCTGCAGCGCCCGCCCGATCATCCCCTCGTCCTCTCCTCCTAAGTCAGCCGCGGTACGCTTCCAGTCCCGTGATGTCCGCGCCCAGAATGAGCGTGTGGATCTCGTGGGTGCCCTCGTAGGTGAACACGGTCTCGAGGTTGACAAGATGCCGGAAGACAGGATAGTCGAGCAGGATGCCGTTGGCAGCAAGGATGCTGCGCATCGAGCGCGCCACCTCGAGCGCCATTCGGCAGTTGGCCCGCTTGGCGAGCGACACCTGCTGCGGCGTCAGCCGCCCAGCCTCCTTCAGCCGCGCCAGTTGAAAGGCAAGCAGCTGACCTTGGGTGATCCCTTCGAGCGCATCGACCAGCTTCGCCTGCGTCAGTTGAAATCCGGCGATTGGCCGCCCCCATTGGACGCGCGTCCTCGCGTAGCTGAGCGCCGCTTCGTAGCACGCCATCGCCGCTCCGACAACGCCGAAAGCGACGCCGAAGCGCGCCTCAGTCAAGCAGGAGAGCGGCCCGCGCATCCCGCGGACACCGGGCAGGACCGCCTCGGCCGGCAGGCGGCAGTCCTCAAGGACGACCTCGCCCGTCGCCGAGGCCCGCAGGCTCAGCTTGCGGCGCACCTCGGTGACGCGGACGCCGGGCGTCCCTGCCTCGACGAGAAAGCCGCGCACGACGTCGCGCCCCTCCTCGGCAACCTTCGCCCAGATGAGCAGCACGTCGGCAAAGGGCGCGTTCGTAACCCACATCTTGACACCGTTCAGCACCCACTCGTCGCCAACGCGCTCGGCGCGCGTCTCCATCCCCGCCGGATCGCTGCCGTGCTCGTGTTCGGTCAGGCCGAAGCCGCCGACAAGTGTCCCGCGCGCTAAGCCGGGCAGGTAGCGTGCGCGCTGCTCGTCGGAGCCGTAGCGCCAGAGCGGGAACATCACGAGGCTCCCCTGAACCGAGGCAAAGGAACGGAGCGCCGAGTCGCCGCGCTCCAGCTCCAGACAGATCAGCCCGGCCGTCGTTGCGTCCGCCGCCGGCCCCGCGACTGGGATGGTCGGCCCCAGCAGGCCGAGCGCGCCCAGCCGCGGGATCAGTTCCCTTGGAAAGCGCCCAGCCTCGAAACAGGCGGGGATCAGCGGCAGCGCCTCGTCCTCAACGAACTGGCGCACCATCCGCTGGACGCGTCCCTGCTCCGGGGTCAGCTCCCAATCGAGATAATTCAGCAGCGGGCTCGGCATGATCCTCCCTCGGCCTCACGTGTAGCACATTGGCGACGCGCCAGCGCGTACGGGCGATCGCCTCCCCGGGCCCCCACTGGCCGCAGCGGCGCCCAAGCTGCAGGCGCGGGGTCCACACGGTCAGCCCCCTCCCTCGAGCAGCCGCGGCGTCCTCCTGTGCCGAGCAGGACGCCTCACCGCCCCGCCCGAGGTTCTGCGGATGCGCCGGCTGAGTCGTTCGCGAACTGCCGGCCGGCGCGCGTCATCGCGGCGAACAAGCGAGCCTGACGATCGATTTAGGGGCCTTCGTCCGGCAGCGCCGTGTCGGCCGCGTCCTGACCGAGCTCAGCTTCTACACCAGCCGCAACCCCGACACCGTCCGCGTGCCGGATATCGCCTTCCTCTCCTACGACCGCTGGCCCGGCCCCTTGCCCGCCGGCATTCTCGACGTCGCTCCCGAACTCGCCGCCGAGAGCGTCTCGCCGTCCAACACCTGGAGCAAGATGCAGCGCACGATCGAACAGGACGTCGCCGCCGGCGTCGAACGTGTCTAGATCATCGCTCCTCAGACCCGCGTCGTCTATGTCTACCGCACGCCGACCGCAGCCGGTCGGGTTTGCGCGGCGGTGTCGTGAGCTGGGACCCCGCGTCGTCTATGTCTACCGCGCGCCGACCGCAGCGACACGGCTCAGGGACGGCGACCGCTTGCGCTGGGAAGATAAGCTCGACGGCTTTACCCTGCCGGTGCGCGGCCTGTTCGAGCGGGACGCCTAGCCCGCAAGGCCGGCCTCCGGCAGGCGCGCTCGCGAGACGGCGGCAGCCCTACCCGTTCGCCCGGCGAGGACGTCAGCTCCCAGCCGCTCGGCAGTCGGCCAGCCAGATGCCCCACCTACCCGCTCGCGAGCAGCCGCGTGAGCACGCCACCGCCGGCAGGGGCGGCGCTACCGGCACCGCGCCCGCCCATGCAGCGCCGGATTGCCGAGGCAGCCAGACACGCATTCTTGCATTCTTGGCACAGCGCGCGTGCTGGCCAATCCGCAGGCGAGGCACCGCCACGCAGGGGGAACCGCGACGCGCCTCGCGCGGCCCGCCCTGGCAACTGCTGACCCAGCGCTGTTCGGCCCGCGCCTCCTCCACCCTTCGCGATCCGCCCTTCCCGCCTGATGCGGCGCCGGCGTGTCAGAGAGCACACCCCGACACAGCGCCTCCATCTGCTTTGCCTTGCGCGCTCCGCTCCCGCAGCCAGCGGCGCGACCACGACAACCGCGAGTGCGCTCTCGCTGCCACTGAGCGGGGTGAACTCGACCGCCCCGACCGCCCCCGCCACGCCGCGTGAAGCGGCCCGCTGATGCGGCGTCCCAAGCGCCCGCAGGTCACGCATCCTCCTTGCGGCTCGACCGCGGCCGTCCTCTCCCCCTTGCCCTTCGCTCACGACAGGCTGCTGACGCCTGAGCCGCCCTTTTCGCGCCGGCGCGAGCCTCTGCTGACACGACTGCTGGGCGCTTGGCGAAACGAGCAGCATGCCCCTTCGCCCCAACGCGCCGCAAAGACAGCGCTCGCGATGACGCCGAGAGCGCGCCATGAGCGAACACGAGGCGCGGTTATCCCCGCGTTCCAAGAGGCGCTCCGTCCCCGCTGTTTCTCGGTTCGGCCGGTCCCGCTGCTTTCTCAGCGGCAAGGGAATTGTCGCCACAATTGGCGACAAGGAGATTACGGCGCCAAGCTGTCCGCACGTCTGCCAAGCAGCGCTCGGCGGCCAGTCCAGTCCCGACACTGATGCCCGATCGGACTGGACACAATCTATATGCTGGACTTGGATAAAAAGGCACAACATATTGCGGTTTCGTCAACTTGACTGCTTGACACGCCGCTTGATCCGCCGCTATGCTGGCCGCCAAGCAGCGCGCCGGATCAACGGGCGCGCCCTCCTGAGACGCCATGACCGAGACGTTCGTTTTTGAGGGATTTTCCGCGCCGGGCTACACCCAAGTACCCGATGAGTTCTTCGACGTCTGCCTGCCTCACCTCTCCGGCAGCGAAACGAAGGTGATGTGCTACCTGTTTCGCCGCACCTTCGGCTGGAAAAAGGAGAGCGATGCCGTCTCGCTCTCACAGCTGACTGACGGGATCGTGCGGCGCGACGGAACACGCCTCGATGGCGGCGCCGGGGTGACGCGCGAAACCGCCGCCAATGCCCTCCGCTCCCTCGAGCGCAAAGGCTTGATCGTCCGCGAGCCGCAGGTGCGCGCGGACGGCGGCACCGGAACAACCGTGTACCGCATCCGCTTCCGCACCCAGTCGGCCAATCCGACCCCCCCGGGCAGAAATTCCGACCCGCCCCCTTCGGCGGCGCCGACTCCCCGGGTCGAGACCGCCGACTCTGTCCCGGTCGGCACAGTCGACCGACAAGACTCACGATCCACAACAAAGAGATCGCACCAACCAGCAAACACCCAAGTCGATTGGCCCGCTCTTCGCAGTGCGCTCCGCGGGCGCTTCAGCCGCGCCAATTGGGAAACCTACATCGCGCCGCTTGCGCTCGAGCGCCTCGAGGGAGGACGCGCCATCCTGCGCGCGCCGACCCCTTTCGTCGCCGACTGGGTGCGGAGCCGGTTCGCCTCGGCCATTGCCACCGCGCTCGCCGAGGCCGCCGGACAGCCGATCTCAGTCGAGATCGTGGCCGCCTAACCCCGCTTCGCGAGACGGGCCGGTCCGCGTTCGGGCAGTGGGCCGTGGCAGGCTCCGAGCGGTCTGCCGGCGCGGTGCGCGCTCGGAGAGGGGGCCGCTGCGGCGAGAGGCGCTTCTCCCTTTGGGCGAGCGCGCCGGCCGCGGTGCCGGCACATCGAAGCGAGGAGAACTGCGGCCGGCGCGTTGCCGAGAGCGGCTTCGCGATCGGCGGCGTCACCTGCACCTCGGGGGCAGTAACCAGTGCCGAAACGTCGTGGCAGACCAGCGCGCCGCGCCAGCCGGTCGCGCCCGGTGCCGGCCAAGTCGAACGGGCATCCGCAACCGGTTCGGTCAGGCGGCAACGCCACCCGGCTGACGGTCCGCGTCATCCCGCCGAACAGCGTCAGCTACGACGCCGGCGTAACGACGGTCGCCGATCAAGGGGCGACCGTGCTCTACCCGACCGGTTTCCGCGACTTCGCTCGCCATCCCCCGCGACAACCTCTTTCGCCGCGTCTCGGACGACTCCCAGCAGGCGGCTGCCCTGACCGCCTCCGTCGTCGACAGCGGCGTGACGGCCATCATCCCGTTCATCCGGGACGATATCTTCGGCAATGACGTCGTCGAGCCGTTCGGGCGCGCCTTCGGGGCGGCTGGCGGCACCGTCGCGCCGGCGCTGCGCTCGGTCCGCTGGTTCGGTGCCGACGGCACGGCCGAGGCGCTGGCGCTCGTCGACAACCCGCGCGCGGCCCAATTTGCGGCGACCGATTGAAGGCAGCGGGGGCATCGCCTACACTGAGCGCGCGGGGTGGATGGCCAAGGCGCGCGCAGCGTGACGGGCAGCAGAGGGCGGACGCCGATCATCCTGACGGGCGTCATCGCCGGGATGATGCTTGCCGCCCTCGACTACACCGTCGTCGGGGCGGCGCTGCCGCGCATTGTCGGCGAGCTCCACGGCCTCTCCTACTACGCTTGGGTCTTCACCGCCTATCTGCTCGCCTCGACGGTCACGGTGCCAATCTACGGCAAACTGTCGGACCTTTACGGCCGGCGGCGGCTGTTCCTGCTCGCGATGGCGATCTTCCTCGCCGGCTCGGCGCTCTCGGGGCTGGCCCAGAATATGCCTCAGCTCGTCGTCTTCCGCTTTATCCAAGGCATCGGCGGGGGCGGGCTGCTGCCGATCGCCCAAGCGGTAATCGGCGACCTCTTCTCGCCGGCCGAGCGCGGCAAGTGGCAGGGGGTGATCGTCTCTTTCTTCGGCCTCTCGACGATCGGCGGGCCGCTCGTCGGTGGCTGGCTGACCGACACCTTCGGCTGGCGAGCGATTTTCTACCTGACGCTGCCGGTCGGGCTGGTCGCCTTCGCTGTCGTCGCCGCCGCGCTGCCGCCGCACCGGGCGGTCCGCCGTCACCAGGTCGACTACCTCGGCGCGGCTCTGCTTGTCGGGGCGGCCAGCCCGCTCCTCATCGCCTGCTCGATCGTCGGCGGCGCGGGCGGCTGGCTCTCGCCGCCGGTCGTGGGTCTCCTCGCGCTGGCGGCGGCGTTGACCGCCGCGTTCGCCCGCGTCGAGGCGCGCGCCCCCGAGCCGATGATCAGCCTCGCCCTCTTCCGAAGCCGGACGTTTCTCATCGCTATCGCCGCCACCTCGGCCGTGACGGTCGGGATGTACGCCACGATGGTCTATCTGCCGCTCTTCGTCCAAGCGGTCGTCGGCGCGACGGCGACGGGGTCCGGGCTGGTGCTGGCGCCGATGATGGCGGGCTTCGTAGCCAGCAGCACCATTGGCGGCCAGATCATGGCGCGCACCGGGCGCTACAAGGCGATGGCGCTCGGCGGCTTTTTCGTCGCGGCGGTCGGGATGGCGCTCCTCTCGACGCTGAACGCCGCCTCTGACGAGCTCCTGATCGCCCGCAACATGGTCATCGTCGGGCTCGGGATGGGCGGCCTGAACGCAATTTTCATCATCGCCGTCCAAAGCGCCTTTCCGCCCTCCATGCTTGGACAGGCGACGGCCGGGCTCCAGTTTTTCCGCTCGCTCGGCGGCACGATCGGCGTCGCTACCCTCGGCTCGCTGCTGACCGCCCGCCTGAACGACCGGCTGGCGGCCGCCATCCCGGTCGAGGTCGCTGCGGCACTCCCGCCGGGCCAGCTGACCCAAGCGGCCACTCCCCAAGCGCTGCTGTCGCCGGCGACGGTCGAGCGGCTGCGCGAGCAGTTTGCCGCGCTCGGCCCGGCCGGCGACGCGCTTCTCGCCCAGCTCCTCCTCGTCATTCGCGACAGCCTCGCGACGACGATCGCCGACCTCTTTGCCGCCGTGGCGGGCATTCTCGTCGCCGGGCTGCTCATCACCCTCCTCCTGAAAGAAGCGCCGCTGCGGCGCCGTCCTGAGCCCGCGCCGCAGGCCGCCCCCGCCAGCCAGCAGGCCTGAGCGCGCCGCCGTGCCGGGGTGCTCTGCGGCGGCGCGCGGGCCGGCGTTGCCGGCGCTGACCTGCCGCCGACCGACGATCACGGCGGCACTCCCCTGCCGGCGTGAAGGCAGCGCGGCGCTCAGGTCCGCTGCGCGCGCTCTTCATCGGCCGAGGCGCAGCGGGGCAAAAGCCGCCAAGCGCGTTCCGACAGCTGCGCGCAGGCGGCTTGCCGGTCCGGCGGCACGCTCGCCGATTGCGCCGCGCTGGCGCAGCATCGCTCGCTCCGCTCATTCTGCGCGCTGCTTGTCAGCGTCGCGCTCGCTGGGGATTTCCCGATCGCCTCGCTCCGGTTGCCCGGGGGGCTCCTCTCTGCTCGGAGCGCGGCGAGGATGGCTGCATCACTGCTCTCGAGGCGCAGCGCGCTCCGCGTGGGATGCGCGCTCGACCTTCTCCCAGCGCGTCAGGTCGCGCCCGTCGCAGAGCGCCAGCCCAATGCCGGGGACGATGCTGCTGGCGAAGCCGACGTAGTACAGCTTCAGGCTGCCGTCCGGCTCGGCGACGAGGTAGGGCGTGCCGATCGCGACCTCGTCCCAGCTGCCGGGCGCGCCGAGGTCGAGGATCGCGCCGCCGGCGCGCGGCCCCGGCAGCCGCTCCCAGCGCACCCCGTCCGGCGAGGCGGCGAGCCCAATCCGGTAGGAGTAGCCCGACCCCGCGGCCGCGAGCCCCTCGTAGGCCATCAGCCAGCCGCCCTGCCAGGGAATGACCTTTCCGCCGCCCGCGCCGAGCGAGTCGAACGCCGTGGGGTCCGGGTTCGCGCCGAACACCTGGCCGCGCCGTTCCCAGTGAATGCCGTCCGCCGACTCGGCCAGCTGAGTTCCCCCGGTTCCGTCCTCGCGGCTGACGCCGAAGTACATCCGAAACGTGCCGTCGGGAAGGCGAATGATGCGCGGAAAGTGCACCGCCCACTCCTCCGGTGCCCGCGGCGCGACGACGGCCCCTGCGCCGGCCGTCCCGTCGACCTTCCGGAAGTGCAATCCATCGCTTGAGACAGCGAGCCCGATCGCCCCGGGGCTGCCTTTGCGGATGCGCCCGCGCAGCTGGCGGATCCCGTCTTTCGTCCCCATGAAGTAGAGCCAATACTCGTCGCCCACCCGGATTACATCCGTCACGCCGACCTGAAACTGGTCGAAGCGCGCCGGATCCCCGCTTGGGTCGAGCACCGCGCCGCGGACCCCGGGGCCGGCCACTTTCTCCCAGACGACGCCGTCCGCCGAGCGCGCCGCGCCGCTGCGCCCCATCGGGATGCTGCTCATCTCCTCGGCGAGCATCCCCGGAAAGCCCCGTTCAAAGCCGTAGTACCACATGCGATAGCCGTCCGCCTCGCGGTGGACGACAGGGCACGAGCATTTCGCGTCGTCCCACCATCCGGCAGGGCCAGGACCGAACAAGAAACCAGGACCGGTCATCGCGCTCCTCCGCGGCCATTCTACTCCCTGCCCCGCTCTGGCGAGCGCGCCGCGCTTCCTGAGCCGTCTCCTCGTGCGCTTCTGGGCCGAGAGAAAGGCGCTCGGCGTGCCTCCTGCATCGAGACGGGCGCCGGCGAGGGGCGGCGAGGGAACGCGTGCGCTCGCCCGCAGTCGGCGAGCGCCGTCCCCCAAGGCGCGGCTGCCCCGCCGCGCTTTCGGCCGCTGAGCGGCCCGGTCGAAGCCGGTCTCACGCGCAAGTGCCGGTCGAGGGGCTGCAGCGCGAACCGCGCCTTGCGGCGGCCGTTCCCTTTCGCGGCTGCTTCGAGCAGGAGGCGAGGGGTGCGCGGCGGGGTCGAACTGGTCGAGATGGGCGCCGGACCCCCTCGAGCCAGATGCTGGCGCGGACGCGCCGCGGCATGCTCACTGCGCGATGGGGTGGTATGCTGGGAGCAGGGCTCCGGTCTCGTTTGGCCGTGGGAGGTGCAGCGATGAGTTGGGCTAGGGTCGAACCGATCAACGCCGCCGACCTGCCCGAGCAGGTCAGCCCGAGCGGCAGCCGGCGGGTCGTGCTGAATGAAGGAGGCAACGGGTATCGCCTCTCGCTGCTGACGCTGCCGCCGGGCTGGGTCTCGCCGTACGCCGGCAACGGGCTCGAGTTCCACTCGTGCCACGAAGAGGTGATCAACCTCGAGGGCGTTCTCCACTTCGGCCGCTGGCGCGACTTCGCCGCGCCCGGCTATCTGAACCACCCGCCCTACTGGGTTCATCCGTCTGATGAGTCGACGGAGACAGGGCTGCGGCTGCTGGTGAAGTATGCTGGCCCCTTCGACATCGACTTTCTTCCGATCCCGGAAGGCTGGGACGGCGTTGAGTTCATCGCCCCGGCAGGGGCAGACCGGGCCGATCCGAGGCTGCGCGGCGTGACCGGCGTCGATCTCGACGCGCTGCCGTGGGAGCCGGTCTTCGGCCATGACATGCGGTCGCTCCCCAACTGCGAAGCGAAGACGCTCTATCGCAACGAGGCGACCGGCTGGACGACTTGGCTGATGCGGCTTCCGGGGGGCTGGCGCGGCGTCGGCCCGCGGCGCAGTTGGCCGGCGGGCGACGAACTGTTCGTGATTGCGGGCGACCTGACGATCGATCATGGCGCGGGTCCCGTCCGCCTGACCGCCGGCAGCTACTACTGCCGCCCGGACCGCTACGTCGAGGGCGGCGCGAACGACTTCTCCGATGCTGGCTGCCTCGCTGTCCGCTGGACGCGCAACGCCCACCACCTCGTCCTCCCGCCGATCCGCTTCTAGGAGCGGTTTGCGGCTGAGGACCGCTCGCGCCGCCTAAACCCTGTGCTAGGTATTCGAAGGCACTGACTGCTGAGGGCGGTAGCAAGTGAGAATAGGCTGCGCCCTCCTCTGCCTTGGAGCCGCTTCCCCGTCTCGCTGGGGCGTGGAGGGTGCTGCCGCACCGTAGGACGTGGTGCATCTCCGGCCGGTAGTCTTGGCGGCGTACGGCGCGAGGTCGGCGCGGCGCAGCCGAGCGTCCGGCCGCGCCCCGGCGAAGCCGAGCGCGTAGCCGATGCTGCATCCTACCTGCACCCCGTTTCCCTCGATCTCGATCAAGAAGAGGTCGCCAAACGCGAGGAGAATGCGCTCAGCAACACGCTTGCGCCTCCTCCCGCTCGACCGGGCGGAACAGGATCGCGAACCCGTCGCTGCCAAAGCGCGCCCCCACATCCTCAGCGCGCATGCAGCGGGTCAGCCGCTGCGCGACCGCCTGCAGCAGCGCATCACCAGCGTGGTGGCCGAGGCGGTCGTTCATCGCCTTGAACCCGTCGAGGTCGACGAGCAGCACTGTCAGCCGCGCAGCCTCCGCGCTCGCCGCCCTCGGCTCTAGACGCGCTAAGAACATCGGTTGACGAGGCCAGTCAGCGCATCATGGAACGCTAGGTCGCGAAGCTGCCGCTCCAACCTCGTGCGGTCGGTGACATCGCGCAGCATAAGCAGCCAGCCCACATGGCGCTCGACGGGGGTGCGCAGCTCCGGCGCAATGGCGTCGAGCACGGCCGTTCTGAGCGTACGCGACACGGCAACGCCAAGAGCGCATTGCGCAGCTGCCAGCTGAGGATCCGTTTCGCCGCCGGGTTGAGGTCGACAATTCGCCGCGCTCGGTCGAGCACAACGATACCGTCGCTCATGCGTGCGAAGATCGCTGCCCGCGCGATCGGGGTCAGGTCGAGCAGAGAATTGTGGAGCGGCGCTCAGAGGAAGGCTACGCTCGCAACCGTGATCCCCGGCGTTGTTGGGGCGAGCGTCGGCGAGCGCAGGAGGCCGCTCACCTGCAGAGCGTGGAGAAACCACGGGAACACAATCCCGATTAGGAGCGGCGCGGTCTGCCATCGATACGGCGCGGGGGCGCGCGTCACCGCTTTCGGCACCAGTCCGCCCGACAGCGAGTACAGGATGCCGGCGAGCTCTGCCGGCCCCCGCTCATAGACGAGCTCGCTCACGCCCTCAAGCGCCCTCACCTCGATGCGGCCGAGCACCACTTCCTCCGGATTGAACACCAGCAGCAGCGCCAGCGCGACAAGGAGGGTCATCGAGCGCCGAGAGATCCCATTTCCCATGACCGGCGCTCCGCGACGAACGCGAAACAGGCGACTGTCAGCCCGCCGCCAGCCGCGGCTTTCACCCCGAGCGCGCTCAGCTCGACGGGGATCGTTGTGCCGCCGACATGAACGACCTGGCTGATCTCCCGCACCAAGCCGCTCAGGACAAAGCCGAGAAACCCTCGTCAGCCCGGCCGATTCCGCAAGCGCCAGCCGTAGCCGATCAGCGCGACGTTGACAAGCGCAAACAGTGCGGCCGGAAGAACCCGATAGCTCAGTTGCTTCAGCCCGGACCTCGGCGAGGACGGTCATCCGCTGGAGGCAACGCGGCCGCTCCTATTCGTTTCGTTCGGCTCTTCTCTGGCGTCTGCGTAGGGCAGCGACGGGCGCACCGCCGCCGCGTGCGCCGCGGTCGACAGCGGGCCCGCTTCACGAGTACATTCTTCCCATGAACCTGTCGCGACGCGAGGCGCTGGTTGCCGCCGGGCTGGCGGGGGCGGGGCTGACCCTCTCCGGCTGCCGGCTGCTGACCGCGCCGCCTCCTGCCTCTCCCGCGCCGACGGCTTCCTCCAGCACGCTCTCGCCGCTCGCCAAGGCGTTTGAAGAGCGCTACAACGTCCGTCTGATCACGCGCGCCCTCAACCACGACCGCCGCCTGATCAACCCCGGTCCCGATGGCCGCGATCTCGTCATCGACTGGGACGACGAACGCATCCAAGTGCTCGACGAGACGTTTCGCCTTCTGCCCGAGACGTTCTACCGCGGGCGCATCGACCGCCGCAGCGGCGAGCCGCTTTATGTCCACCTTGGACTGGTGCGCCAGGTCGACCAAGCGCGCGGCTTCCCGATTGCCGCCGAGATGCGCCCCTATTTCAGCACCGACCCGGTGGTTCTGTTCTTGATCGGCTCCTTCCCGGTGAATGCTCGCGGCCGGGCCTACTCGCGGTCGGTAATCGTCCACGAGCTGACCCATAAAGTGAGCAACCTCGAGCGGCGCGACTCCTACGAAGCGCTGTTCCGTCCCACCGGGATGCGGACCCAAGCCGACCTTGAGCGGGTATATGCTTCCATCATCACGCGGGATCGCTCCGGGCGGCTGACGTTCGAGAGCGCGAGCGCCTATGGCGCCTACAACATGGAAGAGCACGGCGCCGTCGCCAGCGAGCATTACTTCCTCGGGCGGGAGGTCTTCTTTTACGGCCTAGCGCCGAACGCCGTGCCCGAACTCGGGATGCTGGGCAACCTCGGCTATTACGGGTATGCTCGCTTCCTTGGCGAAGAGCAAACCGCGCTTTTCTACGAGGCGCTGAAGACGAACTTGTACGAGGGACGCGAGTATCGCTACCAGCGTCTCCTCTGATCGCAGTCGGCGCCCGTCCTCCCGCGGTCATCCCCGCGCCGCCGCGCAGAAAGGCTGCGCGAGGGACCGTGCTCTTCCCCCCTGAGCGGGCCCGTCTCGCCGCCCCTATCATTCGATACCCGCGGAACAGCCGCGAGAGGAGCACCAGTCATGCCAACCCCATTCGCCGAGCTCGGCCTCAGCCCCCCCATCCTGCGCGCCATCGCCGAACTCGGCTTCGAAGCGCCGACACCGATCCAAGCGCAGACGATCCCGCTGCTCCTTGCCGGCCGCGATGTCCTCGGCCAGGCGCAGACCGGCACAGGCAAAACCGCCGCCTTCGCCATCCCGATCCTCGAGCGGATCGACCCCGCCGTCCGCGCTGTCCAAGCGCTTATCCTCGTCCCGACGCGCGAGCTTGCCGTTCAGGTCGCCGAGCACATCCATCGGCTCGGACGCTATCGCGGCATCGACGTGCTGCCTATCTACGGCGGACGAAGCTATGCGCGCCAAATCAGCGGCCTTCGCCACGGCGCTCACGTCGTCGTCGGCACCCCTGGGCGTGTCCTCGACCACTTGCGTCGGGAGACGCTCGATCTCTCCGCCGCTACCGTTGTCGTGCTCGACGAAGCCGACGAGATGCTCAGCCTAGGGTTCATCGAGGACGTCGAATCCATCCTCGACCAGGTTCCCCCGCCGCGCCAGATCGCGCTCTTCTCGGCCACCTTGCCCCCGCGCATCGTCGCGCTGGCCGAGCGCTCCTTGCGTGAGCCGGCGCACATCCGCATCGCGCCGGAGAAACTGACCCTGCCGCAAACGGACCAGTGGTATGTCGAGGTCGCTGCCGCGGCGAAGCTGGATGCGCTCACCCGCATTTTGGACGTTCAGACCCCAAGTTCCGCGATGATCTTCTGCCGCACCAAGCGCGAGGTCGACGATCTCGGCGAAAGCCTCGCCGGCCGCGGCTATGCGGCCGATGTGCTCCACGGCGACCTGAGCCAGCAGATGCGCGAACGGGTGCTTCGCCGCTTTCGCGAAGGCATGACAGAGCTCCTCGTCGCAACCGATGTTGCCGCGCGCGGGCTCGATATCGCCGGCGTCAGCCACGTCATCAACTACGATATCCCCGAAGACCCGGAAGCCTATGTCCACCGCATCGGCCGCACCGGCCGCGCAGGGCATTATGGGGTTGCCATCACCTTCGTCACCCCGCGCGAGATCCGCCTGCTGCGGTTCATCGAGCGGGCGATCGGTCGGAAGATCGCGCCGATGCGTCTGCCGACGGCCGCGGACGTCATCGCCCGGCGGGTCGACGCCTTCGAAGAGACGCTGCGCCGCACCCTCAAAGAGGCGAATTACGAGCCCTATCTGCTCCTTGTCGAGCGCTTGAGCGAGGAGTTTTCGATCGCCGAGATCGCAGCTGCGGCGGCGAAACTGGCCGTTGAAGCAGAGCGTCCGCTGCCCGTGGACCTGCCGCCGCTCGAGGCAGCGGTCGAGAGCGAGCCGGGGATGGTCCGGCTGTTCCTCGACGTCGGCCGGCGCGCCGGCGTCCGGCCGGGGGATATCGTCGGCGCGATCGCCAACGAGGCGGATATCCCCGGCCGCGAGATCGGGGCAATCGATATCTCCGACACCGTCACGGTCGTCGAGGTGCCGGAAGACCGCGTCGAGCGCATTCTGGAGGCGCTCCGTGCGACGACGATCAAGGGCCGTCCCCTCCGGCCGACAGTTGCGCGGCCGGAGCGCGTTCGCGAGCGCAGGGCTGCCTCTCCGCCGCCTGTCCGGTCTTCGGGGCATCGCGCGCCGCGTCATCGTCCGCCTCGTCCAAAAGCGAGGCGCTAGGCCGCTCGTCTGCGGGGGCGCTTCTTCTCCCCTCTGCCGCTTCCCCTCTCTACAATACAGATAAAGACGAGAAAACGGGAGCGCGCTCTGCCGCCTTCGCCTACTGTCCGCGTGATGACCTACAACGTTGGGAACGGATTGGCGCTCCCCCGTCGGCTCGCTGAAGTCGTACGCGCCAGTGAGGCCGACATCGTCGGCCTGCAGGAGCTGACTGCCGACCAGGAGGCGGGGCTGCGCGACGAGTTAGCGGAGGACTACCCCTATCAGCTCCTGCACGGCGCAGGGATCCCCGGCAAAGGGCTGCTCAGCCGCTACCCCATTCTTGAAGGAGGGCAGATCCACAGTCATCCCGGGCGGCCGGATCTGCGCGCCACCCTCGATGTTCGGGGCTACCCGCTGCACGTTGCGGTCGTTCATCCCGCGCCGCCGCGGCTGGTGGCGCGCGGGCTCCAGCCGAGCGCGCACACGCGTGTTCAGCTCGAGCGGCTGATCAGCCTGCTCGCTCACGACCTCCCGCTCGTGCTTCTCGGCGACTTCAACATGACCCGCTTCCAGGCCCAATATCGGCGCGTCGCCGCTGCCGGGCTGGTCGATGCGTTTCTCGCCGCCGGCCGCGGCTTCGGGCGGACCTTTCCGCTCCGCCTCGGGCGCATTCCCCTCCTCCCGCTGCTCCGGCTCGATTACATCTGGCTGTCGTCCCACCTTGAAGCGGTCTCCGCCCACGTCGGGCCGGATGCCGGCTCGGATCATCTGCCGGTCCTCGCGGATGTCCGATGGCTGGCGTGCTAAACCTCGGCGCCGGGCCGCTGCGCACGGCGCTGCTCTACCTCGTCGACCTGCTCGTCACCGTCGCCGTCATCTGGCTGCTCTCCCTCGTGCTTCCCGGCCTGCGCGTCGCCGATTTCCAGTCGGGCGCGGCTGCGGTCATTCTCATCGGTCTCCTCAACGCGCTCGTCCGTCCGCTGATTATCCGCCTCACCCTCGTGCTCAACCTGCTGACGCTTGGCGTGCCCGGACTGCTGCTCAACGGCCTGCTGGTCCTCCTTGTCGGAGCGGTCGTTCCCGGCTTTCAGATTGCCGACTTCTGGACAGCGCTTCTCCTTTCGTTCGTGCTCGCCATTTGCACCGCGACGGCGACGGCGATTGTGCTTCACGGCCCGAGCCGCGAAGCGCATGAGTATGCCGCCATCCGGCGCTTCGCCCGTCGGCCAAGCCACGCCGACCCGAACGCGCCGCCCGGCCTTATCCTGATCGAGATCGACGGGCTCGCCGAACCGATCTTGCGCCGCGCCATCGCCGGCGGCTGGATGCCGACCCTCAAGCGGTGGCTCGACGAGGGAACGTATCGCCTTGTCGCCTGGGAGACGAGCCTGCCCGCCCAAACCTCATCGATGCAGGCGGGCATCCTTCACGGCGCCCATTTCGCCATCCCCGCCTTTCGCTTTTATGACAAAAAACTCCGGCGCCTTCTCGTCTCGAACCGCGCCCGCGATGCCAGCCTCATCCTCCAGCCCAATGTCACCGGCGACGGGCTGCTCAAGGAGCGCGGGTTCAGCATGAATAACTGGGCGCACGGCGATGCCGACCAAGTGGTGCTCAACTTCACCACGGTCGGCGACAAGCGGCGCGGCGTACTTCCGCAGGCGGGCAACCTGTACGGCTATTTCGCTCAGGCCAACACGATCCAGCTGGCGCTCCTCAGTATGCTGCTTGAGATCGGCGTCGAACTGTGGGAAGGCTGGCGCCAGCGCCTGAGGAATGTCCAGCCGCGGGTGCACCGCGGCTTCCCCTATCCGATCATCCGCGCTGCCACAACGGTGCTCCTGCCCCGGCTGAGCGAATACCTGCTCATCCAGAAGATGTTCGAAGGGGTCTCCGCGGCGTATACCACTCTCGTCAGCTACGACGAAGTGGCGCACCACGCCGGGATCGAACGGCCCGATTCGCTGCGCATCCTCCGCCAGATCGACCGCCAGATCCGCCATATCGCGGACGCTGCGGCCTTCACCGACCGGCGCTACGCGATCGTCGTTCTCTCTGACCATGGCCAGAGCCAAGGCGCAACCTTCCGCCAGCGGTACGGCTATCGCCTAGCCGACCTGGTCGATACGCTGATCGCCGATGACCAGCACACCACGCAGACGACCGACACCGCCGACGAGGGCCTCGCCAACCTGAACCTCGCTCTCACCGAGCTGATGATGGAAGACAGCTGGCGCTCGCGGTTGCTCCAGCGTCTCCTTGGGGGGCAGATCGAAAGCGGTGAGGTGCGGATCGGCGAGCGCGAAACCCGAGCGAGCGAGCTCGGGAATGTCATCGTCTGTCCGTCCGGCAATCTCGCCCACATCTACTTCATCGACGTCGCCGAACGGCTGACCGTCGAGGCGCTGCTCCGGCTTCATCCCCGTCTTCTCGAGGGGCTACGGGCACACCCGGGCATCGCATTTGTCCTCGCCCTCTCCGAGCAGCACGGCCCGATTGTCCTCGGCAAGAACGGCGTCCACTATCTCCGCAGCGGCGAGGTGGACGGCGACGACCCGCTGTCTCTCTTCGGTCCGAACGCGGCGCGCTACCTCGCGGAGCTCGCGAGCTATCCAAATTGCGGCGACCTCGTCGTCAACAGCCTCTACGACCCCCAGACGGACGAGGTCGCCGCCTTCGAAGAGCTGGTCGGCTCGCACGGGGGGCTCGGCGGGACGCAGAATCAGCCGTTTCTTCTCTATCCCGCTTGGCTCGATGGCGATGAGCCGCCGCCGGAACTTCACGGCGCGCCGGCGGTCTACCAGCTCGTCAAGCGCTGGCAGGCGCGTTTGCAGACGGCACCGCCCCCTCGAGGTGCACCGGGCGGGGAGCCGGCCTCGGCGGTGCGCGCTGCCCCCACCGCCCGGGAGTAGGCGGCCGGCGTCCCCGCTGGGTGGCCGCGCCGTGGGGCGGAACGTCGCGCGCCGCCGCAGCTGCCGTTCACACCCGCCGCAGCGCGATCGTGATCGGCTCGCCGTCGATCTCGTGCGTCTCGCGATAGGCGCCGTCCGCTCCCTCGCCAGGCCCAAGCCGCACCGAGAGGGTCTCGCCGGCGATGTAGTCGGCGAAGCGGTCGATCACAGCGGTGAGCGTCGGCGACGCGCTGACGGCGGTCTCGATTCGGTCAGCAATCTCGAAGCCGGCGTTGCGCCGCATCGTCTGGATCAAGTGAACGAGTTCGCGCGCTTGCCCTTCGGCGATCAGGTCGGGGGTGAGGTCGGTCGCGATGCCGACGACGTAGCCATCCTCTTCCGCGGCGACGACGCCCGGCCGCTGGACGGCGGTGATGACAACATCGTCCGCTCCCAGCGTGTGGCCGGCGACCATGACGGTCCCCCCGCCTTGCCAGACCCGGACGGCATGGGCGACGTCGAGCTCCTCCAGCCCCTTGGCGACTTCCTGCACCGCTTTGCCAAGCCGCGGACCAAGCACCGGGAAGTTCGGCCGAACCCGGTAGTCGAACAGCTCGCCGGCATCGTGGACAATCGCCAGCTGCTTGACGTTCAGCTCCTCGGTGATCTGGGCGCTGAGCCGCGTCAGCACCGCTTCTTCGTCCATCGTTTTCGGCCGGACGTAGAGGACGCGGAGCGGCTGGCGCACCTTCAGGTTCGCCTTCGCCCGCGCCGCTCGCCCAAGGCTGACGATGCGCATGACGAGGGCGACGTCGTTGAGCAGCTGACGATCGATCTGCTGCTCATCGGCAACCGGATAGTCGCAGAGGTGCACGCTTTCCGGAGCGCTCGCGTCGTGCGACCGGACGAGGTTCTGATACAGCTCCTCGGCCACAAACGGCGTAAACGGAGCAAGCAGTTTCGCCGTGGTCACGAGGCACTCGTAGAGGGTGGCGTAGGCGGCCGCCTTGTCGGCGTCGTTCTCCGACTTCCAGAACCGCCGCCGGCTGCGCCGGACATACCAGTTCGACAGGCGGTCGACAAACGCTTCGATTGCGCGGCCGGCGTCGGTCGGGTCGAACTGGTCGAGCCGCTCGGTGACCGTTTGCACGGTCCGGTGCAGTTCTGCAAGCACCCAGCGGTCGAGGTCCGAGCGCTGCCCAGGGTCGCCGCCCGGCGTCCAGCGGTCCAAGTTGGCGTAGGTGACGAAGAAGACGTAGGTGTTCCACAGCGTCAGCAGAAACTTGCGCAGCGACTCATCGACCAATTCGGCGGAGAAGCGGCGCGCATTGCCGGGCGGGGCGGCGGTGTAGAGATACCATCGCAGCGCGTCCGCTCCTTGGACGTTGAGGATGGTCCAGGGGTCGACCACGTTGCCGCGCGATTTGCTCATCTTCTCGCCCTTTGCGTCGAGGATAAGGCCGAGACAGATGACGTTGCGGTAGCACGGCTCATCGAACAGCAAGGTAGAGACAGCGAGCAGGGTGTAGAACCAGCCGCGCGTCTGGTCGATCCCCTCGCAGATGAAGTCGGCCGGAAACTTCTTGCGGAACGTCTCTTCGTTCTCGAAGGGATAATGCCACTGGGCGACGGGCATCGCGCCCGAGTCGAACCAGGCGTCGCACACCTCAGGGATGCGCCGCGCCGTGCCGCCGCAGCTCGCGCACGCGATCGTCACCTCGTCGACATACGGCCGATGCAGGTCGAGGCCCGAAAGGTCGCGCCCTGACCGTTCTTCCAGTTCGCGCACCGAGCCGATGCAGTCGTAGGCGCCGCACGACTCACAGCTGTAGATCGGGATCGGCGTGCCCCAGTAGCGCTCGCGGGAGAACGCCCAGTCGACATTGTTCGCCAGCCAGTTGCCGAAGCGTCCCTCCTTGATGTGCTCCGGGTACCAATTGATCCGGCTGTTGTTCCGCAGCAGTTCCGCTTTGCGGGCGGTGGTGCGGATGTACCACGAGGTTTTGGCGTAGTAGATGAGCGGCGTGCTGCAGCGCCAGCAGAAGGGGTAGCGGTGGAGGTAGCGCTCAGCGCGATAGAGCAGGCCGCGTTCGCGCAGCCGCTCGGTGATGAGCGGGTCGGCGTCCTTGATGAAGCGGCCGTCGAATGCCGGGTCGACGCCCGTCACCTCGCCCTTCAGGTCGACGGTGTGGAGGAGCGGCAGGTTCTCGGCGCGGCCGACCTCGAGGTCGATCGCGCCGTAGGCCGGCGCAAGGTGGACGATGCCGGTGCCGTCTTCAAGCGAGACGAACGGCTTCGCCGGCTCGTCGTCGAGCGCCGGGCCGCTCACCATGTCGCCGGCGACGACGCGCCACGCCGGCTGCTCCGGCGGGCTTGCCGGCGGGAAGAGCGGCTGGTAGCGCAGCCCGATCAGGGCCGAGCCGGGAAAGGTTGCCGCCGCGCGCCCGCCGGTCACCGCCTCAACGCGCGCCGCTGCCAGCACGAGATATTCCGGCTGGCCGTCGGCCCCGACGCTCTCGACGAGCGCGTAGTCGGCGCTCCGGTTGACTGCGGCGGCGACATTCGCCGGCAGCGTCCACGGTGTCGTTGTCCAGACCAGGAGCGACACCGGCCGGTCGCCCGCAAGCGCCTCGGTCAGCGCTGCGGCTGGCGAGCTCTGCCCGGGCAGGAGGCGGAAGCGGACGTAGACCGAGGGGTCATCGGCCTCGTCGTAGCCGAGCGCGACCTCGTGCGAGGAGAGCGAGGTGCCGCAGCGGGGGCAGTGCGGCGTCACCTTGTAGTCACGGTAGATCAGGCCGTTCTCCCAGAACTGCTTCAGGATCCACCAGCAGCTCTCGATGTAGCCGTTGTGGAAGGTGACGTAGGGATCGGTCATGTCGATCCAGAACCCGATCCGGTCGGTCATCTTCTCCCAGTCTTGGACGTAGCGGAAGACGCTCTCCTTACAGCGCGCATTGAACTCGGCGACGCCGTAGGCGTCAATGTCGCGCTTCGAGGTCAGCCCGAGCTCTTTCTCGACCTCCAGTTCGACCGGCAGGCCGTGGGTGTCCCAGCCGCCTTTGCGCTCCGAGCGGTAGCCCTTCATCGTCTTGTAGCGCGGAAAGAGGTCCTTGAACACCCGTGCCAGAACATGATGAACGCCAGGCCGGCCGTTCGCCGTCGGCGGCCCCTCGTAGAAGACAAACTCGGGAGCATCGCGTCGCTGCTCGATGCTCTTGGCGAAGATCTCCCGCTCCTTCCAAAACGCGAGGATGCGCGTCTCGATCTCGGGGAAGTTCACTCGGCTCGACACGTCACGAAACATTGATCCTCCACGCTTCCCGCTCCTGTTTGGGAGAGAGAGTTCGGGTGAGGGTGGCGCCCGCGTGCGGGAGCGGAGCACGGTGAGGGCGCGCAGGAGGCCCTTCGCGTTCGGTCGCGAGGCCGGCCGCCAAAATCGCCCGCCCGACGGCGCCCATCGCCTGCATCTCCTCGGCGTTCGTGAACCGGCGAACGCGATAGCCTCGCCCTTCGAGGAAGCGCGCGCGGGCGGCCGCGCAGACGAAGTCGGCGCTGGACGGCCCGATTGGATGCTGCCGCCGGCACTTCAGCCCGTCCACCGGCCGGTTGCGGACCGCCGCCCAGAAGCGCGCATCGACGGGCGATTGGCTGCGCCGCAGTTCGCGGGCGCGCACGGCGGCGCGAGGGGGGTCGAACCGTCGAATTCTGTTGGTTGGCGGCATTGGGCCCTCACCCCTGGCCTCTCCCGCTCGGGGGAGAGGGAGCTGTCGGTTTGGTGGTGCGCTGCTTCCCTGCGGCGCGAGGGAGCTCAACGACAGCAAAGCGTGAACCAGCCTGGTCCAGTGGACCCGCTCGGCCGCGCGCTCGGGGCGTGCCCGGCGGTCGCGACCGAGCTAGCGAATGGGGATGCGGGATCGCGTGGCGATCCGGCCGGCGGGGAAGCCGGCGCGAGGGAACGCTGGCTGCCAGTCCAGGTGCATGAGCGATCGCTCCAAGACGCACGAACGCACAGGGCGCGCCTGTGCGTACCCTACTGATAGCACGCTCTTTCCGAGGCGTCAAGCGGGGCTGCGCGGGGCGAAGTCGTGCCCCGGGTGCTGGCGCTCACCCCCTCGCTCCAGCTGAAGCGGCGCGGCTCCACCGCCCGGCCAGCAGGGGCTGCGCAGCAGCGAAGCCGGTGCCCCGCTGGCTGCGTGCGCCCGCCGCGTTCTCAGGACCGCGACACTCCTCGCGCGCATCGAGGGCGAACGGCGCGCTCGGGCAGCGGCTGGCGCCAAGAGAAGCGCGGTCGGCTATCCTGGAAGTGCGGCCGCAGCGCGGCAGGAAGGAGCGCGCGGCGCTGCCGACCGCGCCAGAGGAGCCATCCATGCTGGACATCGCCGCCCAAGCGCTGCCGGAGCGCGCAGAAACCGTTCTGCCGCCGGAGGCGCAGTCTGTCGTCATCGAGGGGGTCTGGCCCGAGATCGACGCCGGCCGCTTCGCGATCAAGCGCACGGTGGGGGAGCAGGTCGTCGTTGAAGCCGATATCTTCACCTACGGGCATGAGCAGATCGCTGCCGACCTTATCGTGTGGCATGGCGATGGCCGCCGCCGCCACGTGCCGATGACCCCGATCGGCAACGACCGCTGGCGCGCCGCCTTTCCCGTCGAGCATCTCGGCGAGTATCGCTACACCATCATCGCGTGGCGCGACTGCTTTGCCACCTGGGCGAGCGACCTCGCCAAGCGCGTCGCCGCCGGGCAGGATGTTCGCGTCGACCTCGAGATCGGGGCGCGTCTCGTCGACGCGGCTGCCGCCCGGGCGACGGGCCGCGACGCCAAGCTTCTTGCCGCTGCCGCTCGGACACTCCGCGCCGGCCGCGCGCCCGCGCTCGACAAAGCGCTCTCGCCTCAGCTTGCCGCGCTGATGCGCCGCTGGGCCGACCGCACCGGAGCGAGCCGCTACCCCCGCGACCTTTCGGTCTGGGTCGACCGCGAGCGCGCGCGGTTCAGCGCCTGGTACGAACTGTTTCCGCGCTCCTACGCCGCCACGCCCGGGGAGCATGGGACCTTCGCCGACCTCGAGCGCCACCTCGACTATGTCGCCGAGATGGGCTTCGATGTGCTCTATCTCCCGCCGATCCATCCGATCGGAACGACCAAGCGCAAGGGCAGGAACAATGCCCCTGTTGCCGCGCCCGGCGACCCCGGCAGCCCCTGGGCGATCGGGAGCGCCGAGGGCGGCCACAAGGCGATCCATCCCCAGCTGGGGACGCTGAAGGACTTTCGGCGGCTGCTCGCCGCGGCCAAGGCGCGCGGCCTCGAGATTGCGCTCGACCTCGCCTTCCAGTGCTCGCCCGACCATCCGTACGTCAAAGAGCATCCCGAATGGTTCCGCTGGCGGCCTGACGGCACGGTGCAGTACGCCGAGAACCCGCCGAAAAAGTACGAAGATATCTACCCCTTCGAGTTTGAGCTGCCCGAGCCGGACCGCTGGGCGCTCTGGCGCGAGCTGCTCAGCATCGTCGAATTCTGGTGCGAGCAGGGGGTCCGCATCTTCCGCGTCGACAATCCGCACACCAAGCCGTTTCGCTTCTGGGAATGGCTAATCGCCGAGATCCGCCGACGCTATCCCGAGACGATCTTCCTCTCCGAGGCGTTTACCCGCCCGAAGGTGATGTATCACCTCGCGAAGCTCGGCTTTACCCAGTCCTACACCTACTTCGCCTGGCGGACGACCCGCTGGGAGCTGACCGAGTACCTGACCGAACTGACCCAGGGGCCGGTACGCGAGTTCTTCCGGCCGAATTTCTGGCCGAACACGCCGGACATCCTGACCGAGCAGCTGCAGCACGGCGGCCGGCCGGCATTTATGGCCCGGCTGATCCTTGCTGCCACCCTCTCCTCGAATTACGGCATCTACGGCCCGGCCTTCGAGTTGGGCGAGCACGTCGCCGTCGCGCCGGGCAAGGAAGAGTACCTCCACTCCGAGAAGTACGAGATCAAGCACTGGGACCTCGACCGTCCCGACAGCCTGAAGCCGCTGATCGCCCGCGTCAATGCCATCCGCCGCGCTGAGCCGGCCCTCCAATACAACGACATCCGCTTCCACGACAGCGACAACGACCAGTTCCTGATCTACAGCAAGCGCGATCCGTCCGGGCAGAATGTCATCCTTGTCGTCGTCAATCTCGATCCCGTCCACACCCAAGCCGGCTGGACGCGCCTTGCCATGCCGGAGCTCGGCCTCGCTTGGGATCAGGCGTTTGTGGTGCGCGACCTCTTGACGGAGGCGCGCTACCATTGGCGCGGTCCCCACAATTACGTCGAACTGAACCCCCACGTTCTCCCCGCGCACATCTTCCTTATCGAGCCCGCGGAATGAGCATTCTGCCGGCGCTCAGCGGCAGCCTCGACGCGCTGCTTCCCGGCGACCGGCTCGGCCCGGCGCTTGCGGCGCGGCTGCCGGCGCTGCGGTGGTACGCCGGCAAGGCGCGCGCGCTCGCTGCGCTGACCGTCACTCCGCTGGCAGCGCTGCCGGTCGGCGAGCGGACGGCGCGCCTGACAGTGGTGGGCGTGCGCTACCTCGACGGGAGCCGCGAGGACTATCTGCTGCCGCTCCTCACCGTCCCGGCCGGCCAGCCGGACGCGATCCCCGAGACGGCGCTGCTCGCTCTCCTCCACACGCCGGAGGGCGACGCCATGCTCATCGACGCGGTGGGCGACCCTGCCTTTGCTGCTGCCCTGCTGGATCTGATTGCCGACGAGCGACGGGTCAGCGGGCCGGGCGGGATGCTCATCGCCGGGCGGGACGCACCGCTGCCGGCCGGCGACCTGACGCCCCGGCTGCTCGGCGCCGAGCAGAGCAACAGTTCGATCCGCTACGGCGACCAGCTGATCCTGAAGCTGTACCGCCGCCTCATGCCCGGGATCAATCCGGACGTCGAGGTCGGCCGCTTTCTCACCGCGCGCCGCTTTCCGGCGACGCCGGCCGTGCG
The DNA here is from genome assembly GCA_025054935.1 of Dehalococcoidia bacterium. Taxonomy (NCBI): domain Bacteria; kingdom Bacillati; phylum Chloroflexota; class Dehalococcoidia; species Dehalococcoidia bacterium. Next base: position 73,269 of record JANWZD010000005.1, read on the forward strand.
CGGGTGGATCGAGTTCCGTCCCGCTGTCGGCGAGCCGGTCAGCCTCGCCGTGCTCCACGACCTCATTCCCGATGCAGAGGACGGCTGGACAGCGGCCCTCGCCCTGATCGGCCGCCTCGTGCGCTGCCGCGCAGGCGAGCCCGCGCCTGCCGCGCCGGCAGGACCGCTTGTGCCGCCCCCGCCGCTGCCGAGCGCAATCGAGCGCGCGCTCGGCAGTTCGCTCGTCTTCATCCGCCGGCTTGGCGTCGTCACCGCCGAACTGCACCTGACGCTCGCGAGCGCTCCCGACGACCCGGCGTTTGCGCCCGAGCCTCCCGCGCCGGCCCAGCAGCAGGCCGCTGCAGCCGCGCTGCTCGACCGCTGGGCGCGCCTCCCGACACTCCTTGCCGGACGCTCCCTGCCGCCTGCTGCTCGCGCCGCTGCCGACGCCGTCCTCGCCGCAGGCGATCGGGTCGCCGCCATCCTCGCGGCCGCGCCGGCCCCGCCGCTCCTGACCCGCTGTCACGGCGACTTCCATCTCGGCCAGACGCTCCTCCGTGCCGGCGAGCCGGTGATCATCGACTTCGAGGGCGAGCCGGCGCGTCCGCTTGCCGAGCGGCGGGCAAAACGCTCGCCCTTGCGCGATGTTGCCGGGATGCTCCGCTCCTTCGATTACGCGGCCGCCGCTGCGGGCGCGGGCAGCCCGTGGGCGGAGGCGTGGCGCGCGTGGGCGAGCGCAGCCTACCTCGCGGCCTACCTCGACCGCGCCCACGGCGCGCCCTTCCTCCCCCGCGCTGCCGCCGAGACTGCCGCCCTGCTCGACCTTTTCCTCCTCGAGAAGGCGCTCTACGAGGTCGAGTATGAACTGCACAGCCGCCCGGACTGGGTCGCCATCCCCCTCGCCGGGCTGCGCCGTCTCCTCGCCGGCGGACGCCCGGCGCAATGACCCCACCGTCAGGAGAGGCTGCTCGCGGCCAACTGTCCCCGGGCAAGGCGGCGGCCGGCGCGGCGGCCACGGGCCATCAGGGAGCGGCGTGCGGCGGCGGTCCATCACCAGCGCGCCTTTCGAGAAGACTGCGCCGAGCCCAGACGCGCCAAACGGCGGAAGGCGTGCGCTCCCGGCGCCTCTCGCGCTATTCTTGATCGTCTTTAGTAATAAAGTAAACTACCAGAAAATGTATGGCTGCCTCGCGTTCGCGATAGGACGATGGATCTTTGCGGGGACGCGCTTCCAAGGCTGGCGCGGCCTCGTCCGGCTGGGGGTCATCGGCTTCTACGCTTTCAGTTGCTTTGTGACGTGGATCCTCCTTTTCTCGGTGTTTGAGCCCTCCGGGCAACCTGCTTCCCCGTTTCGTTCGGATCCCGCCCTCAATCTTCTCTTTGTCCTCGTCTGTGTTCCGATGCTCCGCGTCCTGATGGCGCCGCCTCAGCTTCTTTGGCTGCTGGTCACCATCCCCGGCTCGCTGGTCTACCTTGGATTGCTCGTCGTCGCCGGGTACCTGACGCGCGACCCGCTCATTCTCCCGCTGTTCGGCGTCTCCAGCATGTTCGGCGCGCTTCTCTTTGAGTCATTGCTCGCTTGGGCGAATCAGCCCACGACGTAGCTGCCCGTCACGCGCGATATCGGCGCAGCTTCCTGCGGCGTCGAGGCTGGCCGTGCTGCGTGGGCGTTCCGACGGTCGCGGGGATCGGCGCGGCAGTCGCCCGGCCGGAGCAGCCGACCCTCATCGTCGAAGGCGACGGTGGCATCCTGATGCGCCTTCCGGAACTCGAGACGGCCGCCCGCGAGCGCATTCCGATCATCGTTGTCGTGCTCGACGACCGAGCCTACGGCGCGGAGCTCCACCTCCTCGCCGCCGAAGGGCTGCCGACCCGCCTCGCGCTGTTCGACACGCCCGACCTCGTTCGCGTCGCAGCGTCGCTCGGCTGCCAAGCCGTTCGTGCCGAGAGCGCGGAGGCGCTGCGCGCCGCCCTGGCCGCCGCCGATGGCAGACGTCCGCTTGTCGTCCACGTGCCGGTAACCCGGCAGGTCGTGCACCACGCGATCGTCCGGGCGCTTCGTCCTTAGCGGCGCTTCCAACTCGATGCTGACGGCGCGCGGACCGCGGCTCTCTCGACGCCGCCTCCGTTCCGCGGCCATCGACAGCCAAGCACGCTCTCCCTTCCCGCTGAGCTGCATCGGCGCACCCGATACGGAGCCAACGGTCTGTGGGGAGCGCGTCCTCAGGGCGCGGCGCGGGCGCTACGGAGCCTCGATGAGCGCGGCGAGGTCGCGCCAGCCGTAGGCGATTTCCTCGAGGGGCGCGCCGCCAATCGCAATCAGTTTGGTGGCGAGCGCTTCGCCTCCGAACGCCTCGTAGAAGCGGCGCGCGGGGTGATTCGCTGCCAGCACCCAGAGCAGCATCGACCGGCGGCCGGCGGCAAGGTGGGCGCGGGCGGCGGTCTCCAGCAGCCACGCGCCAAGGCCAAGACGCTGGTACGCCTTCATGACGTACAGCGCATACAGTTCGCCGTCGAAGCCGAGGGCGTCCCGCGCTGGACCGAGGTCGGCGAAGCCGACGACCCAGCCAATCGGGTCGGTCGCCACAAGGGTGCAGTGGCCGGCCGGCGGCAGGTCCAGCATCGTCCGCCGTGCCTCATAGCTCCGCCGATAGGAGAGCCGGTCCAGATACGCGTCCGGCACAATGCCGCGATAGGTCGTCTTCCAGCCGTCGACGTGGACGCGCGCAATGCCGGCCGCGTCGCCGGGCACAGCGAGGCGCACCGCGTAGTGCGCAAGACGCGGGTCGTCGCGCTCGGGGATGCGGAGCTGGTCCATCACGCCACAGTATCGGCCAGCGCAGCTACGGCGCGCCAAGCGTGACAGCCGCCACCGAATGCTGGTCCTGCCCATCCGGCGCGACGAGGCGCTGTCCCCCGTCGGCGTCGTACAGCCCGACGACAACGGTATAACGGCCGGGCGGCAGCGCGAAGCGCCCCTGCGGGTCGTCGAGCCATTCGCCCGCTATCCAGCCGCCCGTCGGGGCGGCGCCGCCGCGCGGAACCTGATCGCGCTGGGCGACAATCGCGCCTGTCTCATCCACCAGATGGACGAAACTTGTCCAATGGCCGGCGGGCCGCTGCTCAGCGCGCCAGACGAGCGCGATCTCGAGCGGGCTGGCCGCGCTGCAAGCGCCGGCGGTCAGCCGGAGGCCGGCGAGCCGAATACCGTCGCCGAGGGCAAGGTCGAGCGGCCGGTCGACCGGCGGCGGCGGGCTCGGCTGGCGCGGCGCGACTGTCGCCGTCCCCGCGACGAGGCTCGGCCCGCCGGCCGGGCCGACGAGGGCGCGCCAGGTGCCTGGCGCTGCCGGCTGGCGCGTCCAGAGCAGCGTCCGGCGCAGCGTGCCCGCCGGCGCGGCCGGGAGCGCGATCGACTCGCGTTCTTCGGCGCCGTCCCAGACCAGCGCCACTTCAACCGGATGGCCAGTGGCGACCCAGTCGAGCGTCAGCAGCCGCCGCGCTCCCGGCTGGTCGCCGGCGGGAGCGAGCGCCGCGCCGAGCAGCGCTCCGCCGTCTGCCAGCGCCACCGGCGCGCCTCCTCCCTCCCACTCGGCCGCCGTCGCCGCTGGGAGGTCGAGCGCGAACTCGCCGAGCAGGATGCGGTCGCCGCCGGTCGAGGCCGGCAGCCGCGCGCCCCTCTGGCCGTACAGCCCGACGACCACGCGGTAGCGTCCGGACGGCATCCCCGCCGGCAGTAGCAGCCCGAGCCGGTCGCGCACTGTCTCGCCTCCCTGCCACCGTTCACTCGGCCGGAAGCCCCCGCCGGCGGGCAGGTCACGCTGCGCCCATGGCCGGCCCGCTGCGTCCAGCACTGCGAGGTAGGTCGTCAGCCCGGGCGGGACATTCCCGACCGCGCGCCACTCAAGATCGACGAGCAGTGCCGCCTGCCGGCCGAGCGTCGCTTGGCGAACCGCCCACCCGCCTAGTTCGACGCTCCCGCCGAGGCGCGCGCCGCTCTCGCCCGCGGCGACGAGCGTCCCCTCGCGAGCATAGAGGGAGAAGCGCATGTTCGCCGGGTACCAGTCGGCCGTCCGATAGGCGTGCTCGGCGAGCCAGCGCTCGATGCGGCCGTCTGGGTCGAAATCGACCGGCTCGTTCTTGACCAGCCAGACTGCCGGCGCGCTGGCGAGCTGATCAGCGAGGGCGGGGTCGGCGGGCGCGAGGTACCGCAGCCCGCCGCGGTAGTAGTACCAGAAGTCGGCGAAGGCGGTCGGACCGTTGGCGACGAGCGCTGTTCCGGGCGGAGAGAGCCGCGCTAAGCGTCGCATCTCCGGCCGGAAGTCGGAGCGAAAGTAGCGCGGGTCGCTCAGGTTGTTGGCGAGCGCCGGCGCCGCCGAGAGGACAAGCGCTGTGACCAGCCCTGCGGCGGCGAGTGGGGCGGCGCGGTTCGGCAGCGCCGCCCAGACCGCGCGCACGCCGAGCGCCAGCAGCGCCAGCAAGGCCGGGCTGGAGGCGATGAAGTATTTCGGCCAGTGCGGCCGGTTCGTCGGCAGCGAGGTGAGCAGGCTCGCGCCGATCGGCAGCGCGACGCAGAGCAGCAGCGCCAGCCCCGCCCCGCGCGCCGGCCAGCCGCGCCCGAACGGCAGCGCTCCCAGCAGCGCCAGCACCCAGACCGCGACCGCCGCCGGCAGCCACGGCTCCACCGGGATCGTCTCGCCAAGCGGAAGCGCCACCAGCGTTGTCCGCAGCGCAGCATCGAGCGGCAGCCGGCCGACCTCCAGCGCGCCGGCGCGCCAGATCATCGCCAGATGCGCGATCGGCGAGTTGCCGATCCCGGCCGTTGGGCTGCCGACATCCGGCTGGAGCGCCGCTCCGACGGCGAGCAGCGCCCACGGCGCGAAAAGCACTGCTACTCCCCCGACCCCAAGCAGGGCAATTCGCCGTCGCGGGGCGTCGCGCCACGTGAGGAGCATCCAGACCGCCCACAGCACCGCCACGGGACCGACGGCGAGATACTGCGTATAGACCGCGCCCGCCGTGACGACCCAGTAGGCAATGAGGTCGCGCCGCGTCGGGGCGGCGGTCAGGCGAAGCCAGAGCGCCAGCGAGAGCGCCATCAGCCCAGCGAGCAGCGCGTAGCCCCGCACTTCCTGCGCGAAGTAGACCTGATAGGGCGAGACAGCGGCAAAGAGCGCCCCGACCGCTCCCCACCCCGGGCCGGCGATGGCCCGGACGGCAAGGTAGACCCCAGGCACGACGAGCAGCCCCGCTGCTGCCGAGAGGAAGCGCGTCGCGAATTCGCTCTCACCCGCCACGGCCATCAGCAGATGGAGCAGCATGAAATGGAGCGGCGGAAAAGTGTCTGTCAGCGAATAGGGAATAAGCGCAAGGAGACTGTTCCGCGCTCCCAGCACCGTGCTCGCTTCATCCACCCAGAGCGCCTGCTGCCCGAGCCCAGCGACGCGCAGTCCGAAGCCAAGGAGCACGATCCCCGCAAGCGCCGCTTGGCGGACACTCTGCTGCCGGCTCATCCCTCCTGCTTGCGCGCCGCCTCGCTGGCCGGACGTCTCTCCCAGCGCGCCGCCACACGCGCCCCTGAGACCGCTCTCCTGCCGGGCGGGAGTGGGCAGCGGAGGACAGCCTGCTGCCGAGGAGGCGCGCCGCATCTCACGGCCCGACGCGCACTCGCCCAAGGTCGACGCTGTCGCCCGCAGGGCCGGTGAGCCGCTGGCCAGTGCGCGGGTCGTACAAGCCGGTCAGCAGGCGGTACTCGCCGGGCGGCACCCGCGCTTCGATGCGGTGACGGTCGGCGACGAGCTCTCCCGCCAGCCAGCTGCTGACCGGCCGGCGGCCTTCGTCCGGAATACCGTCGCTCTGCGCCGCGGGCCGTCCGTCTGGGCCAGCGAGATGAAGAAAGACGCTCGGGCTCGTCTCCTGCCGCCGATCGGTGCGCCAATAGAGAGTGACGTCGAGGAAGCAGGGCGACCCGCACCGCGTCGCGCTCAACTGAACGCCTTCCAACCGGATGCCCTCAGCAAGGGCCGCGCCGACCGGCTGCGCGCCGGCGGGCAGCGCTGTCAGGCGCGAGGGAGAGGCGTCCCAGATTGTGCGGCCATCGCTGTGAAATGTCGCGAGGTGCAGCACGCCGTCGCGCGCGGTGACAAGCGTCGGACCGCCCTCGACGGTGATCGGCAGCCGGTCGGCCGGGTTGGTTGGGCTGCCGCCCCCCGTGGCGATCAGGCCGACGCGCACCGCTCCCGGGTCGTTGCGCCGGCCCCAGCGCATCGTCTCGACGAGATAGATCTCGTTGGGGGTCCAGCGGCTGGTAGGGAACCAGATCGGTGCGACCAACTCCGCCTCCGAGCCGGGCAGCGGCCGTCCCACCTCGTCGAGCAGGACAGTGAACAGGCGAATATCCTCGCCTCCCGGCCGCTCAACCCGAAGCCCCAAGGTGAGCGAGGCGGTCGCGCGCGCCTCATAGCCGGGCGTATAGCCGACGAGCGAGACAGGGCCGAGCCGCGCCGCAACAGGCGTGCGCGGCGTCCAGCCCGCCGGCGCCGGACGGCGAAACGCCGCTTCGACCGACGCGCGGTCCGGTTCGCCCTTGCCGAGCATGAGAAAGCCGTCTTCAGCTGCTACTACCCCAAAGCCGGCTCGCCGGAGCGCCTCGATGTGCTCGTAGCGGTCGCGGTTGATCACCGGCGCGATCGACGGCGCGAAGTCGACAAACACCCACGTCGCATCGTCGATCCGCGGGTAGACATACAGTGTCCGCCGCGCCGCAAGATGCGCATTGAGCGCGCCGGTCGCCGAGAGGGCCGCATCCGCCGGCACCAGCGTCAACAGCCGGTCGGCGAGGGCGTGCCGCGCTGTCCGCTCTTTCAGCGCAAAATCTTCTGCGAGCGGCGTCGAACCGCGGTCACGGTGGTAGACGAGGGTGAAGACCAGCACGACGATCGAGAACACGGCCGTCCAGCGGGAAAACGGCCAGCTCGTGCGCGCGGCGAGTTGGCGGGCGAGGAAGGCGACGCCGTAGACCGCGCTCACCACGACGACGGGCACCAGCGGCGCCGGGTAGTGCTCCAGTTCGAGCGTGTTTTGCAGCTTGCTGCTCGAGAGCAGAATGAGCAGGAGGGTCGGCGAGAGCACCGCGAGCACGAGCGGCGCAAAGAGCGAGAGAAAGGCGACCGGCGTCAGCAGGTCGCGCATGTACTCCAGCTTCGACGGTTGCGTGACATACGCGATCCAGTACGGCGGATTGAACACAAGCGTCGCCGCGATCTCAGCGATGTTGGTTCCGAGGTGCCCGTAGCGCGTGTCGAGATAGGGCGACTGCTTCTCCGGGTTGAAGTGCGGGATAACCACTTGGACGGTAACGAAGAACCAGACAACCGCCAGTGCCGAGGTTGCCAGCCCAACGCGCCGCCAGCCGAGGCCCACCGCCACCCACAGGCCGAGGACGAAGACCGGCAGCGGCACATCCTCCTTGCAGGAGAGCGCCAGCACGACCGCGGCCCAGTAGCCGAGCGCGTTGCGGCGGTGGGCGAACCAGAAGGCGAAGGCGAGCAGCGCCGCTGTCAGCGTCACGGCGTGGAAGTCGTACAGGTTCGCTGCTTGAAGCGCCGGGAAGAGGAGGTAGGCAAGGGGAAAGATCAGCGCCGCGAGCCGGGAGCGCAGCAGTTCGCGCGCCAGCCAGCTGATCGGCAGCGCGCCGAGCGCGATCACCACGCTCTGCAGGATCAAGATCGTCTCGGGTCGCGGGGCGAGTGCATAGATCGGCGCGATGAAAAGCAGCATCGGCTCGACATGCGCCCCGAGCCGGTTGGTCAATCCCTCGAAGTTGGTGAAGTCGAGCGGCCGGCCTTGGGTCGTATTCCAGAGCGCCTGCTCCATGTTGGCGAGGTCGAAGGCGTCGGTCTCGTAGACGCTGTGGCGGTGGAGCGACAGAAAGGAGAAGAAGACTGCGTAGGCGAGCGCGAACAGCGCGACGCTGACGGTGACGAGACGGTCGGCGAGAGCGGGGCTGAGACTGGTGATCGCCGCTCCCGCGCTGGCGGGACGGGCGCGCGCGTGCAACAGTGGTGCCCTCCAGAGGCGGCCGCAATGCCGCCGCCGGATTATAGCGAGCGGCTGCCGCTTCCGGTCGGTTCTGGCGGTGTATGCTGAAGGCAGGCCGCGCCACGAGGCCATGGAGGAGCAGGAATGATCGGATGGGCCGTCAACCTCTTCCTGCGCGTGTCAATCGCCTATTACCTCCTCGAAGTGCTGCGCAATCCGAATGATCCCCGCTTCGCGGGCAAGGCGCTTCCCGTCCGCAACCTGATCGTCGTCGGGTCGCTCAGTCTCCTCTTTCCGCTCCTGCACCTCTGGCGCAACCTGTGGGCGCGCTATCCCGTCTGGTATGACAATCTGTACCTCTCGATCTTCTGGTTCGATATGGTGGGCAATTCGCTCGACCTGTACGAGCGGCTGAAGCGGTTTGACCTCGTCGCCCACTTCCACGGCGCCGGCGCGATCACGGCTGTTCTTGCCGGAGCCTTTCGGCTGCCCTGGCTCACGGCGTTCGGGCTGGCAACCATCATCCACGTGCTCCTCGAAGCGCAGGAGAACTACACCGAGATCCTGTTTCACACCCGCAACATCAAGGGCCTCTACGACACGATCAACGACCTTACTGCGGGGCTCGTCGGCTCGGTCGTCTATCTTCTCCTGTTCGCGGGGGGGCGGCGCGTCGTCCGGCGGTAGCGGCAGTGCCTGCGACCCTTCTGTGGCGCTGGCTTGCGGGAGCAGCACTCCTCGCCTGCCTCATTCTCGCCGTTGCCGCCTCGCGTCCGTCGCCGGCGATCGCTGCCATGCTCTTTTTCGCCGAGGTGTTCCCGCTTGCGCCAGTGAAGCCGCTTTCGGCGATCGCGCCCTCGCCCGACTATTGGCAGGTCACCTTCACCAGCGTCAACGGCCCTGTTGTCGGCGACCTCTTCCTCCCGGGCCGCCGTCTCATCGGTCCGCTGCGCCGACCAGCGGTGATCATCGGCACGGGCGTTCGTCTTGACCGCGAGCAGGATCGCGCCGCCATTCGCCAGCTTGCCGCCAGCCTCGCGCGCCTCGGCTATGTCGCGCTCTGGCCGCGCCTTGAGACGATCGACGCCAACGCTTGGCAGTTCGAGCGTCCAGAGACCTTCGTTCGCGCCTTCCAGTACCTCGCCGCTCGCGACGATGTTGATCCCGAGCGGGTTTCGCTCGTCGGCATCTCGCTCGGGGCATCGATCACGCTCCTCGCCGCCGCCGACCCCGCGATCGCCGACCGGGTGCATGCCGTCGTCTTTCTCGGCGGCTACTTCGACCTGATCGACTATATCCTCGCCCTTGTCAACGAGCAGGCCGTCCACAACAGCCGCGTCATCCCGTGGCGGCCGGGAGACGATACCCGGCGCCAAGCGCGTGAGTTAGTGAAGGCCGAGGGCGTTCCCCAGTTGCTTCCCTACCTCGAGCCAGACGTGACGCTCGCGGGTCGCGACGCGCTGCTCGCCCTTCTCGCGCCGGACGACCTCGCGCGGCTCAACCGGTTCAACCCGGCAGCGCATATTGAGCGGGTCCGGGCGCCGGTCTTCATTCTCCACGATCGCCGCGATGAGTACGTGCCCTTCACCGAGTCGGAGAAACTTGCGGCGGCGTTGCCGCCCGGGACGCCTCGGTCGGTGCTGATCTCCGACGCCTTCGATCATGTCAATCTCGGGCAGGACCTCGCGCTCGAGACGGTCCTCGAATATCTCGCCCTCTCGCGCTTTCTCGTCGATGTCTTCGCGGCGTTATAGCGCGCAGCCGACTGCTCAGGGCAAGGCGCGCGCAATCCGCTCCCCAACGTGTCGCCAGAGGGCGGGCAGGCGTTCCGGAAAGAGGCCGAAAGTGGCGCGCGGCGACCCCGCCGCACAGGCGCGGCGGTAGGCAAGGCCGACAGTAGCGAGCACCCACGCTTCATAGTCGGCGATCCAGTCGGCTGCCGCTTGGAACCACCTTCCCGTCCCGGGCACGGGAGCGTCGCCAAGCGGCGGCAACCCTTCTGGCGACCAGCAGGGAGCGGCGAGCGGCGCCAGCGCCGGGCGAGGGGCAAATCCGTGGCGGGGAAGAAACACGCCGCCCGCGGGGCCGACGAGGAGCAGCCCCCATCCCCACAGGACGACCTCGCGCCCAGCGCCCGCGAGCCGGTAGCAGCTGCTGCCGAGGACGCCGGCCGGCGGCCGCGTCCGCTCGAAGCCGAACGCGAGCAGGAGGTTCCCCTCGGGGCGCCGGATATCCTGTCCCCAGCACCAGAACTGCTGATCCACCAGCGCGTCGAGGAGACGCCGCTCGGGGCGCGTCAGCGAGCGAGCAGAAACGGCAATAATCATGCAGAGATGATACTTTGTATCACCTCTGCGCGCAATCGCCTACTTCTTGGTCAGCCGGGCCACGTCCTCCTTGCCCAGGATCCGGAACAGCTTGATGCCCTCGACGGTCGCCTCCGCCGCCATGCGGCCGTTCTTCAGTTCGACGACCTTCACTTGGGAGTCCGGCACCTCGACTGACTGCTTCGTCTTGACGTTGTAGAACTTCATCGACGCTCTCCTCTCGCCGCGGCGTGGCCGCGCTTCGTCACACTGTAGCAGATTGTGCGCTCGAGTCAATCGATCCTGAGACCTCATCTCATGATCAGTGATGGGAATGCGCGGGCAAGCCGTCGTGCTCGTGCTCTTCGATCCGGTGGTGGTGGGCGCCGGACGCCGAGGGCGGGTCGACATGAATGACGGCGTCCCCGAGGTGGGGGAGGTGATGGAAGAGGGCATGGCGGGCCTCGACGGCGATGGCGTGCGCCTCCTCGATCGGCGTGGCGGCGGCGACGGTAACGTGGGCTTCGGCGAACAGCCGGTGGCCGATCCAGCGGGCGCGGATGGCGCCCACTTCTTCCACCCCCGGCGTGTGCTCAAGCGCGTGGCGGATCAACTCCACTTCGAGCGGGTCGACGCCGTCGAGCGCCCGCTGAAAGACCGCCTTGGCCGAGTCCCACAGGATCTTGACGATCAGCCCGCTGATCAGCAGGCCGACCAGCGGATCGGCGATCGGGAAGCCGAGCGCCACGCCGGTCGCGCCGACCAGCACCGCGAGGCTCGTCAACCCGTCGGCGCGGGCGTGATAGCCGTCGGCGATCAGCGCGGCGCTGTTGATCTGCTTGCCCACCCGAATGCGGAAGACTGCCACCGCCTCATTGCCGGCGAAGCCGATGATCGAGGCGAGCACCACCGCCCCGAGGTGCTCGACCGGCTGCGGGTCGAACAGCCGGACGACCGCCTCGTAGCCGGCGACCACGGCGCTCAGCCCGATCACTGCCACGACGATCATCCCGGCCAGGTCCTCGACCCGGCCGAAGCCGTACGTGAAGCGCCGGCTCGCCGCCCGCCGCGCCAGCGCGAAGGCGATCCAGAGGGGAATCGCCGTCGCCGCGTCGCCGACGTTGTGGATCGTGTCGGCCAGCAGCGCCACCGAACCGGAGATCAGCGCGATGACGAACTGGATCGCGGCGGTGACGAACAGCGCAGCGAAGGAGATCTGCACCGCCCAGATGCCGCGCTGGCTGGTCACGATGGTCGGGTCGACGCCCCCGTGGTGATGGCCGCGGGAATGCTCGTGACCGTGCCGCTGGCCGCGGCTGCGCTCGGGAGGATGGTCCTGCGCATGCTCCTCGCCGCTCCCGTCCGGATGGGACAGGCGAGGCGGCCCGGCGTGGGGCGGCCCGCTGGGCTGATCGCGGTCGCGCGCCGCGTCCGGCCGCAGGTCGAGGTCGGCCATCGGTCCTCCTAGCCCTGTCGGCTTTGTTCCTGCATCGCAGTTGCAAAAGTAAACCAGGCCGCTCCGTCCCCTGCAAGCGCGCCGCGGCCGGTTCCGCGCTCCCATTCTGCCAATCCGCGCCGCTCGTGCTACGATGGGGCGGGAGGGCCAATGGCCGACGACAAACTGATGACGATGCGCGAGGCGATCGCGCGCTTTGTCAACGATGGCGACACCATCTATCTGGCGGGGCTGTCGCACTTGGTGCCGTTTGCGGCGGCGCACGAGATCATTCGCCAGCGCAAGCGCGACCTCGTCTTCTGCCGGCCGACGCCGGACATCGTGCTCGAGCAGATGCTCTCGGTCGGCATCATTCGCAAGGTCGAGTTCTGCTGGGCCGGCAATCCCGGCATCGGCAATCTGCGTGTCTTCCGCCGCGTCGTCGAGAAGGGCGAGCCGTTCCCCGTCGAGATCGAGGAATACACGATGTTCGGCTTCACCGCTCGTCTCCTCGCTGGCGCGATGAACCTGCCGTTTCTGCCTGTGCGGACGAATATCGGCTCCGACCTGCCGGCGAAGAACCCGAAGATCAAGACGATCCAAGACCCGTACAGCGGCGAGACCCTCTCGGTCGTTCCGGCGCTCCGGCCCGATGTCGCGATCCTCCATGTCCAGCGCGCCGACCGCGCCGGCAACGCCCAGATCTGGGGGATCACCTCCGACCATCGCGACGCGGCCTTCGCTGCCAAGCGGGTCATCGTCTGCGCGGAGGAGATCGTCGACGAGGCGGTTATTCGCGCCGATCCCAACCGGACGATTGTGCCGGATTTTCTCGTCTCGGCGGTCGTTCACGAGCCGATGGGGTGTCATCCGTCCTACGCGCAGGGCTACTACGATCGCGACAACGCCTGGTACCAGGAGTGGGATCGTCTTTCTGCCGACCAAGCCGCCGTCGACGCCTATATCGCCGAATGGATCGACGGCGTGCCCGACCGAGCGGCCTATCTTGCCAAGCTCGATGAGGCGACCAAGGCCAAGCTTCGGGTCGCGCCGGCCTGGAGCGGGCAGGTCAGCTACGGAGTGTACCGATGACCGACTACACCCGCGCCGAGATGATGGTCGTTGCCGCAGCGCGCGAACTGCGCGACCGCGAGATCGTCTTCGTCGGGGTCGGCATCCCCACCCTCGCCGCAATTCTCGCCAAGCGCACTCACGCGCCTAATCTCCGGCTGATCACCGAATCGGGCATCGTCGGCGCGATGCCGACCCGCCTTCCGCTCTCGATTGCCGACCCGTGCTTGGTGACCGGCACGCAAGCCATTGTTTCGACGGTTGAACTGTTCTCGCTCTATCTCCAGCGCGGCTGGGTCGATGTCGGCTTCCTCGGCGGCGCCCAAGTCGACAAATACGGCAACATCAACTCGACCGTGATCGGCCCCTACGAGAAGCCGTCGGTGCGCTTTCCGGGCAGCGGCGGCGCCTGCGAGATCGCCTCGCTCTCGAAGCGGACAGTGATCATCATGCCCCAGGGCAAGCGCCGCTTCGTCGAGAAACTCGACTTCCTCACCACCCCCGGCTATCTGACCGGCGGCGACGCCCGCCAGCGCGCAGGGCTGCTCGGCGGCGGGCCGTCGGTCGTCGTCACCGACCTCGGCCTCTTCCGCTTCGACCCGGTCACCAAAGAGATGTATCTTGCCAGCGTCCACCGCGGCGTCACGGTCGACCAGGTGCGCAGCAACACCGGCTGGGACCTGCGCGTCGCCGAAGACCTCCACGTCACCCCCGACCCGACCGACGAGGAGCTGCGCGTCGTCCGCGAACTCGACCCCACCGCCCACTTCTTGAGCCGCGAGGCCTAACCGCGGCCCCGCCGGTCGCTGCCTAGGGAATGCGCACGGTCGCGATGGTCGGGTCGCCGCGCGCTGGCAGGCCCTCGACCCTCAGCCGGAGGCGGTAATCGCCCGGCGGCAGCGGCGGCAGCGCCAGCTCCCAGTCATCCTCGATCCGCTCGCCGGTGCGCCAGAGGCTCGTCCGGAAGAGGCCGTCCCCCGGCTCGCCCGCGACGCGGGCGACCGACTGTCCGGCGCTATCCATCAGCTCGAGGACGAGCGTCCGGTCTGGCCCGCGGGCGAGCGCTGTCCAATAGAGCAGAATGCGCAGCGCTGCCGGCGAATCTTCTGTCAGCCCCACCTTGGCGACGCAGCTCCCCTCGAGGTGCAGCTGCTCGCCGAAGGAGAGGTCGTGCCGGGTGGCGCCGGTCGGCGGCCACGGGAATGGCCAGCGGAGGCGGAGCGGCTCGACGCTGACCCATTCGCCCGGCGATCCGCCGGCAGGGTCGCGCGCCGGCAGCAGCTGGCTAGGAGCGCGCGCCTCGGCCAGCGCGAGCTCGGCGGCCAAATAGTCCGGCGGGCGGGCGCGCCACGGGTCGGCGGGCAGGCGGAAGCGCAGCCGCGCCTCGGCCAGGTCGGCGAGCGGCGGAATAGCGACCTGCTCGTCGAAGGCGATCCCGCCGCTCCGTTCCCGCAGCCGGAGCCGTATGGTCGCGCCCTCCGGCGCGCGCAGCCAGAGGCGGAGCGACACCTCCTCGCCGGGGTCGGCGGTGTCCGGTGCGAAGCGCGCGCCGACCACCTCGATCCGCTCACCGAAACGGACGCGCAAAGTCGGCTCGACTGCGTCCGCCGGACCGACGGTGGCGGTGAGCGGCGGAAAGCGCGCCTCGAGCGCTTCCCAGAGCGGCGCGTTGTGGCGCTCGAAATGGCCGAACGCGCCCTGCATCCCGAACAGGAGTCCGACCACGGCAGTCGCGGCCGCCAGCAGGAGGGCGAGGCCGATAATCGCTCCGCGCCAGCGCGGAAACGCGTCAATTGCGCCGACGAGCGCGGCAAACGCCGCCACCATCAGCAGGGGAGCGAAGTCCGCCGCATAGCGGAGCGTCACCCACCGTTGCGCCAGCACCGGCAGCGCCGCCAGCGCCGCCGCAGCGAGCAGCCCAGCCCAAACGATCGCTGCGCGTCGCGCTGTCCGCCGCCGGGGCAGAACAACGCCCGCGAGCGCAAGGATGCTGAACGGCGCGGCCGGGAGCAGTCCGACGATCGGGCCGAAGATCAAGCCGTCGGGCGCGCCGGCGCAGAAGGTGGCGTTCCAGCTTTCGTACGGCGTCCAGCTGATGAAGGGCAGTTCCGGCGTCAGCCGCAGCGGCCGCAGGAAGAAGTGAACGAGATTGGGCGCAAGATGGCCAAGCGTGGCAAAGCCGGCGTAGTCGCGCAGCAGGTGATAGGAGGTCAGCTGATAGCGGTGGCCGACTTCGAGGGGCGACCCGAACCGCGCCGCGTTGTAGCCGCCGAGGAGGAGTGCTCCCGCCGCGAGCGGGGCGCCCAGCAGGAGCACCGGCATCCAGCGCCGCCGCGCGCGCTGGTGCCACGCGAGGAGGACGAACAGCAGGGCCAGCCCGGCGACAGCAGGGGCGAGCGCCCAGCGCGACCCGACGGCGAGCGCCCAGCTCCCGCCGGCGAGCAGCCAGAGCAGCCCTTGGCCGCGGCCCGCCGGCTGCTGCCAGGCCCAGACGGCGGCGCTCAGCCCGGCGAGCAGAAATCCTTGGCCGGCGGCGGTCGCCGCCTCGTGGATCGCCGGGCTGGCGAGGAGAAAGAGCAGCGGCGCGTTCAGCCCAAGCGCGACAACCGCCGCGCAGGCTGCGAGAGTGCCCCCGCGGGAGAGCAGCGCTCTTGCCAGCCCGCGGATCGCCAGGGCTCCGGCGACCGTCGCCGTCATTGCGCCGGCGAGGGTGATGACGCTGTCGGCGATGGGCCGGCCGGCGATGAGCTGCGGAACGAGGATCGCCAGCGCCGGGACAGGGCCGAAGTAGAGCCAGTACTTGCCGTTGAAATACGACAGGTCGCTCTCCGCGCCGAACGGCGCGCGCGCGGCCGGGTCGTACGGGTCAGGCAGCCGTGCCAGCTCTGCCGGCGGGGCGATCCGGAGGTGGGCTTGGCCGGCGGCGAACGCTTCCGCTTGACGCGCGTAGACCTCGGTCGTGTAGAGAAACGGCAGGTCATCGATCGCCAACGACCATGTCCCCGCCGTCGCGATCCAGCCCTGCCCGGCCAGGACGGCGGCGACGACCAAGACGATGCCGAGCGCCTCGAAACGGCGGCACATCGGCGGGAGTTGTAGCAGAGCGGCTACGATCCTCGGCAGAGGAGGCGCAGATGCGTGATCTCGCGGCGGTGAGCGCGCTGCTTCCAGCCGGGCTCGACCCGAGCGACCCGCTCGTTCAGCAGGCAAAAGTGTTCGACCCGGGCGACCCCTTGCCGCCGGGAGCGCGGGGGCTCGATCTCGCCCATCCAGAGCGGGGCGTCTTCGTCATCGATACCGTCGCGCCGCGCGTGCCGCCCGGGTCGGTGATTCTGACCGACGTCTCATGCTGCCGCGCCGTCTGGGCGCGGGCGACCGGAGCATGAGGGCGAGCGGCGGCTATACTAGCGATGTGACCGGCTTCAAGATCGCGCCGTCCATCCTGTCCGCCGACTTCGCTCACCTCGCGCACGCCGTTGCGGAGGCCGAGGCGGGCGGCGCGGACTGGATCCATGTCGACGTGATGGACGGCCAGTTCGTTCCGAACATCACCATCGGCCCGCCCGTCGTCGCGGCGATCCGGCGGGTGACGCGCCTCCCGCTCGACGTCCACCTCATGATCGTTCAGCCGGAGCGCTATCTCGACGACTTCGCCGCCGCCGGCGCGGACCGACTAACGGTCCACGTTGAGGCGACCCCGCACGTTCATCGCGCCGTTCAGCAGATCCACGCTCTGGGCAAGCGCGCCGGCGTGGCGATCAACCCCGCGACCCCGGTAAGTGCGGTCGACGACCTTCTCGACGACGTCGACCTCGTGCTGGTGATGTCGGTCAACCCCGGGTTCGGGGGGCAGGCGTTCATTCCGCGGGCGCTCGACAAGCTGGCGCGCTGCCGGGCGATGATTGCGGCACGCGGCCGCGCGGTCGACCTAGAGGTGGACGGCGGGATCGGGCCGGATAATGCTGACCTCGTAGTGGCGGCCGGCGCGACGGTGCTCGTTGCTGGTTCAGCGGTCTATGGCACAGCAGACAGCGTTGCCGCTGCGATCGCAGCGATCCGGGCAGCGGGCGAGCGCGGCCGCCAGCGCGCTGCCCTCACCGTGGGGACGACCGGATGACGCGCTTAGCGGGTCGCCTGCTTGATCTGGGTGCGCAGGCATTGCGTGCAGACGCGCACCCGCTTCTTGACGCCGTCGACCACCATTCGCTTGCGCTGAATGTTGGCATGCCAGCGCCGGTTGGTGAGGCGGTGGGAATGGCTGACGTTGTGGCCGAACCCCGGCCCCTTGCCACACAAATCGCAGCGTCCTGCCATGGACGGACTCCTTTCGGACAACACCCCTCAGCGGAGCGCGCTCGAGCGCGATCCAGGAAAAACGAGCGCGGCCAAGCGCTCGTTAGCGAGGAATCGTAGCATGGCGGTCCCACCATCCTCAAGCGCTCCCGACGACCGCTCTCCCGCTGCGCCGCGTGGCTCTGTCGGCCTCTCGGCCAATGCTATCGCTGTCATTGCTGGCCGCGCCGCCATTGAGTGCTACGGCGTCGTCGGCATGGCGTCGCGCCGGCCGATCGATGGCATCGTACGCCTGCTCAATCGGTCGAATCTCAGCCGAGGCGTTGACGTGCGGATCGTCGACGATGTCATCGATATCGATCTCTATGTCATCGTCGAATATGGCACCAAGATCTCCGAGGTCGCGCATAACCTCCAGAGTGCGGTCAAGTTCGCCGTCGAGCGCGCGGTCGGGATGCCGGTCCGCTCGGTCAATGTCAACATCCAAGACCTCCACATCCCGCCGTCGCGCGAATAGCGCTCCTCCTCTGCCGTGCCGAACGCATCGTCCCGCGCTGTGCGCGCCGCGGGGCCTAGCTCGGCAGCAACCGCCCCGGCTTCGCCGCCATGGTCTAGCGAGGAGCGCGCTCCTGCCTGCCCCGTGCCGTCTCACGACAAGCGTCGCTACTGAGACGCCGGTCAACGAGGGGAGCGCCATTTGATAGTCGGGTGAAGAGCCGTTCAGCGCGCCTGCCCGCGCGCTCCAAGCTGCGGCAGCAGCGAACGTTGTCCCTAGGCGGGCCGCGCTCGCGAGCGCTGGGCGGCGGCAGAGGTTGACGCACTCCCTCCTTCGCTTCTAGACTGCCGAAAAGCGCGCTGTGCGCTCAAGGCTGAGGGCGCACGACTTCTGTGAGCGAGCGCGAGGACCCCATGGCGATCATTCAGCGTCCCGACGAACCGTTCTATCGTATCGACCCAGAAGACGCCAAGCAGCTTATCGACGAAGGCAAGCTGACGATCGTCGATGTGCGCGAGCCGAGCGAATACGCAGTCGACCATCTCGCGAACGCCGAGCTGATCCCGCTGAATACCTTTCTGCGCAACCCGGCGCGGGTGCAGGGCTCGGGAGTGCTGTTTGTCTGCGAGGTAGGGCAGCGAAGTGCGGTCGCAGCCGAAATGGCTGCCGCTGCCGGCGTTACCGAGGTGTACAACCTCGAAGGCGGGATGAGCGCCTGGCGCAGCAAGGGCTATCCTGTCGAAAAGTAGCGCTCCTCTCCGCGGAAACGCTCCCCGCCGGCCTGCCTGTTAATCCCGTGTCGGCCCGTCGGACACCCCGCGACGCGAGGCGCCGCAGGCGCGCACTCCTTCCGCTCCGCTAGCGGCCGCTGCAGGATGGCGCTACACTGGCGAGCGAAAGGACGGCGCTCATGACAACCAAGCTCACCACGATGCGAGGCGTCGACCCCCGCTATCCGATGAGCGACGGGGAGCCGATGGCCGACAACACGACCCAGCAGCGCTGGATCATGATGCTGATCGCCGAATTGCGCGACCTCTTCGCCGGGCAAGAGGTCTTCGTTGCCGGCGACCTGCTCTGGTATCCCATCGAAGGCGACCCCACTACCCGGATCGCGCCGGACGCGCTCGTCGCCTTCGGTCGGCCGCCGGGCGAGATGGGCGCCTACCTCCAGTGGGAAGAGGAAGGGGTCGCTCCCCAAGTCGTTTTCGAGGTGCTCTCGCCGAAAAACACGCGCGCCGAGATGGATCGCAAGCGCGCTGCCTACGAGCGCTACGGCGTCGAGGAGTATTACGAGATCGACCCCGACCGCCACACTGCGCGGGGCTGGGTCCGGCGTGCGGGCCGGTTGGAGGAGCTCCCGACGATTGATGGCTGGCGCAGTCCGCGCCTTGGCATCCGCTTCGAGGCGACAGCTGGGGGGCTGCGGCTGATCCGACCGGACGGGCGCGCCTTCCAGTTCGTTGAGGAGGCGCTCCGGGAGCGGGATGCGCTTGCTCGAGAGCGGGATGCCCTTGCCCAGGAGCGGGATGCCCTTGCCCAGGAGCGCGACCGGCTGGCGGCGAAGCTGCGCGAGCTCGGCATCGACCCGAGCGCCGTCTAACCGCCGGCGATTGCTACCCGCAGCGCCACAAGCGCTTTCTCCGCTGTCGATGTCGCAGCGCGGCGCTCGAAAACGTCGAACCGCTGCTGCTCGATCTTGGCGAGGATGCGCTCGTACAGCCGCCCAGCGATGAGGATAGGAAGGCGCGCTCGCCGGGGCAAGTGCCGAACGCCTGCGAGGCCGAGGGCGTACTCCTCGCGCGCGCGGCGTGCCTGCGCTTCCAGTACGGCGCGCAGCCCGGGCGAGAGCCGGCAGGCGAGAACATCTTCGCGGGTCACCTGCTGTTCGATGAGCGCGGTGTCCGGCAGGTAGACACGGCCTCGCAGCGCATCTTCCCGCACGTCGCGGACGATGTTTGTCCGCTGCATCGCTGTGCCGAGCGTGCCGGCGGCTTGGCGCGCCTCCTCAGTCGCTGCCCCTAGGAGCGCTGCCATCGCGACGCCGACGGTGCCTGCAACTTGGTAGCAGTACCGGCGCAGCGTCTCTTCGTCTGGAATGTGGGTCCGCTCGAGGTCGGACTCGCAGCCGTCGATCAGCTCGAAGAGCGGCGCGCGCGGCACGGGGCGGCGGCGGAAGACGTCGGCGAGCGCTTGGCGGACGGGGTCGTCATCGGGTTTCGGGTCGGCAAGCCAGCAGCGCCAATTCTCGAGGTGATGACGGACGACAGCGGGCGGCACGTCGAGCGGACGCTCGTCAACGAGGTCGTCGATCGTGCGGCAGAAGGCATAGAGGGCCGCTACGTCGTCGCGCACGTCGGCCGGGAAGAGGCGGGCGGCGAAGGCGAACGTCTTGGCTTTGCGCCGCATGAGTGCCCAGCAGAAGGCGAAGCTGTCGGCAGGCCGAGCATCCATGTTCGCTACCTCAAGTTGATAGGCCAACCAACCGTGCCGGGCTGCCTCACCAAGCGCGGTCGCTCTCGCGACAGGGAGGCGCAGCGCCGGCTAGGCGGCGGTGACGCGGGTAAGCTGCGGGGGCGCGGGAGGCGCGGGGTCCGCTGCCCAGTCACGGACGATCCGCTCCGCCGTCAACCGGGCGCTGAGCATCACCATCGGGATGCCGGTTCCGGGGCGGGTGCTGGCGCCGACGAAGTAGAGGTTGTCTACTCGCTCGGCTTTGTTGTCCGGCCGGAACCAGCCAACCTGCCAAAAGTCATGTCCCAGCCCAAAGGCCGCTCCGCGCGCCAGCCCGAAGCGGCGCGCCAAATCGAGCGGGGTCATTTCGTGCTGCACGATGATCCGCTGGCGGAGGTCTGGCATCCCGAACGCTTCAAGGCGGTCAAGGATCTGCTCGCGCAGCCGCGGCGTCTCGATGCGCCAGTCGGGCCCCTCGCCGGGCACGGGGACGAGGACGTAGAGCGCCTCGCAGCCCGGCGGCGCGATCGTCGGGTCGGTCCGCGCTGGCGCGTGAAGATAGAACGAGGGGTCGGCCGGAACGGTGTTCCGCACGAAGATGTCGTCGAAGTTGCGTTTCGGGTCGCCAGAGAGCACGACGTTATGGTGCAGCAGATGATCGTAGGTCCGGCTGACCCCGAGGTAGAGCAGGTACGCCGACGAGGTGTAGCGGAAGCGGTCGAGCTTGCGCTCGGAGAAGGAGCCGCGCGCTGCCGGCGGCAGCAGGTCGCGATAGGTGGTCGGCAGATCGACGTTCGAGACAACGATATCCGCTTGGAGCGGGATGCCGTGCACCGTCTCGGCGCCGGTTGCGAGGCCGTCCGCGACGTGGATGGCGCGGACCTTGCAGCCGGTGACAATCTTGACGCCCAGCTCCCGCGCTAGGCGTTCGAGCGCCTCGACGACGCGGTACATCCCCCCCCGCGCATACCAAATTCCTTCTGCCAGCTCCGTGTACGGCAGCAGGGCGTAGATCGCTGGGGCGTCGTGAGGAGAGATGCCGAGATACATGGTCTGGAAGGTGAAGGCGAGCTTCAGTCGCTCGTCGTCGAAGTAGCGGCCGACATGGTCGTAGAGGGAGCCAAGCGAATTGGTTTTCAGCACCTCGACCAGATTTGGCACGGTGGCGAACTCGGCGAAGGAGAAGAAGTTGCGCTCGACGAAGCGCTCGCGGGCGACGCGGTATTTATACGCGGCGTCGGCGAGATAGCCGAGCAGGCGCTCGCCGGGACGGTCGGTGAAACGCGCCAGCTCCTCGATCTGCGCAGCGAGATTGGCGGTCAGGTCGAGGTGCGTGCCGTCGGCGAAGTGAATGCGGTAGTTAGGCTCGAGCCGGACGAGCTCAACATAGTCGTCCAGCGTGCGGCCGGCAAAGGCGAAGAGCTCGCGGAGCACGTCCACCATCAGCAGCAGCGTCGGGCCGGTGTCGAAGGTGAAGCCGCGGTCGCGGATCACATTCGTCCGTCCGCCGACCCGCTCATCCTGCTCGACAATCGTGACGCGATAGCCGTGGCACTGCAGCCGAATGGCAAGCGCCAGTCCGCCAATGCCGCCGCCGATAATCAATACCTTGGTCATGCTGCTCCTACCCGTTGCTCGAGTCCATCGTACAATCGAGCGAAACTCGTTGCCTGGACGTGTCGGTGACCTACTTTCGCTTCCTTGCAGTCTTTTTGCTGCCCCCGATTGCCTTGTTCGGCTTGCTTGCGCGTCGTCGGCTTGATTGGCGGTTGCTCTGGACCCTCGGCGCGCTCTCGTCGGTTGCGGTCGCCTACACGACGCCATGGGACAACTTGATCGTGCTGAATGGCGTCTGGGACTGGGACCGCGCGAAGGTCGTCGGCCGGACGATCGGGGTAGTGCCGCTCGAGGAGTATTGCTTCTTCATCCTCCAGACGCTGGCGACGGGGCTGCTCGCCGGCTGGCTGGCTCGCCGGTGACGCGCCTCGGCGCCCGGCTCGGCCGCTGGACCTATCTCGCCTTCATCACTGTCTGGGCCATGCCGGTCATTCTCTTTCAATGGTGGTTCGCCGGGCGAGATCTTTGGGCGAAGCGCGGGCCCCTCGCGCTCGCCGTTGCGGCGGCGACGCTCTATCTCTCGGCGGCCGACGCAATCGCGATCGCCCGCGGCATTTGGCGAATCAACCCCGCGCGGACGGTCGGGCTGCGGCTCGGCCCGCTTCCCCTCGAAGAAGCGCTCTTCTTTTTGGTAACGAACGTCATGGTGGCGCAGACCATGGTGATGGTTGATGGACCGATCGCGAACCGCCGTCTCGCCCGCCTCGTTACTCTCCTACGACGATCTATACCCTCTTGAGTCAACCCTCCGCTCATCGCTGACCGGCCCAGCGAACCGCTGGGCTCGCCGCCTCCTGCGCTGGCATTCTCGCGAGCCCCTGGGGCCTCTCGGGAAGAAGCCGCATTCTGTTGCGGCGCCGCGCGGCGTGACCGCTGCGGCTATTGGTCGGTGGTCGGCTGCCGGAGCCCCGACCCCGCGGCTGTGCCCGCTCGGCCTTCTCGGCGGGCGTTGGTCGCGCTGCTGCCGGCGCGGGCAGAGCGCTCCGTTCGCACATTCCTGCTGAAAAATGCGCTCGTTCCTGCGCCGCGCGCTCCGCTTCGCGGCTCCCGAACCGAGAGGCGCACGCGCTCTCTCCGCGGCCGGCCCTATCGTTTGGCGGCGCGGTGCGCGTCATCCGTGAGCTAGCTGGCGGCGCGTCAGCGATGGGTGTCCTCATCCGATGGAGGGCGCTGCCGTCGGGGCGTCGGCGGCGTCATGCTTCCCTGCGCTCACCCTTGCCCGGGGCGGCATCGCGGCGTGCTGAGGCACAGGCTGCGCCGGCGAAAGCGCGCTGTGCCCCGCCGCGTTCCGGCAGGGAAGAGCCGCTCGCTCCAGCGGCGCGGCGCTGTCGCGAGGCCGGGCGCTCCCGGCGCGCCGGACGCAACGGCCGAGGGAGAGCGCGTCGGTTGGACCGCTCTCGCCAGCGCGCCGCCCTCATCTATCCTCGTTGCCTCTTCACCCCCGCAAGCTGCTGGCTGACCGCTCAGGGCAGATGACGCAGCGCCCCTGTCGGCGCCGCAGGCGGGCGGCTGCGGAAGAGGCAGCGGCTTCCCGCGCCAGCGCGCTCTTCTCCTCGGCCGGGGCGAATACCCGGTCCGTTTGCTGCATGTCCGCGCCGCTGTCTCTCCGCACAGCGGGAACGGCTGCCTGCGTGCGCGCTAGGCAGAGGCTGGGCGCGCTGCCCATGCCCGTCGGAACTCGGCGGCCGGGTCGGGAAACTCGCCGGAGCCGACCGGATCGGCAGGGTTCCAGTTCTTCGCCTCGAAGAACCCGCCGGTGACGTTCCGGGAGTCGTCGGACGCGAGGAAGATCGCCGGCGCGACCATCACCTCAGGCGGCAGGTGGCCGAGCCGCTTCAAGTGCTCCGGCATCTTGTTCGGTCCGAACAGATGAGTATCGACCATTCCGCCAGGCGACAAGCAGTTGACGCGGATGCCGCGCCGCTTCCCTTCTGCGGCTGCGATGTGGGTCAGAACGTCGACGCCGGCCTTGCTGGCCGCGTAGACGGCGTTGCCGGCGCTCGCTCGCCGGCCGGTTCCTGAGCCGATCATGATGATCGAGCCGCCCTCGCCCATTGCCGGCATCGCTGCTTTCAGCGTCAGAAACGCGCCGGTGAAGTTTGTCTCCATGATCGTCTGCCAAGTGGCGAGGTCGTAGCTCGTCAGGTCAGTGAAGTGCCGGCCCGAGACTGCCGGCCCGACCGCGGCGTTGACGACGAGGACATCCAGCTTGCCGAAGCGGCGCAGCGTCTCATCGACCATCGCCTGCAGCTGCTGGTCGTCGCGCACGTCCACTCGCGCGGTTGCTACCTCGCGCGCGCCGGCGGCGCGGCAGGCGTCTGCCACCCGCGCCAAGTCCTCCTCGCTGCGCGCGGTCAGCATCAGCGTCGCGCCTTCTGCAGCGAACCCGCGCGCCATCACTTCGCCGAGGCCGCGGCTTGCCCCGGTGATGACGATAACCTTCCCCTCAAGCTTGCCCATCACGCACTCCCGGAAGGAATTTGCCGGTCAGATCCCATGACGCGGCGGGCTGCCGGTGTCGGCGAGATAGTCGTTGAACCACTTGCCGTAGTAGCACTGGCCGGTGACATCGCGCGAGTCGTCCGAGGCGAGGAAGAGCGCTGCGGGGATGATGACACTCTCGTCGGCCATTGCCGGCATGAACTGGCGGTCGCGGACGGTGGCGAAAAAGTCGGTCTCGACGACAGCGCCGGGGCAGAGAGCGTTGACGCGGACCCCGCGCTCGCGCTGCTCCTCGGCAACGATGCGCGTCAGCGCGTCAAGCACCCATTTGCTCGCCACGTAGGCGCCGCCGCCGCCCATGCTGGCGAAGCGGGCGCTGATCGAGGTGATGTTGATCACCGAGCCGCCCGCGCCCATCTTCGGAAGCGCCGCCTTCATCACCAGAAACGGCCCTGTCAGGTTGGTGGCGATGATCGAGTCCCACTCGACGCGCTTGGTCTCGGCGAGCGTGGCGAGCGGCTGATGCGGGTTGTCGCGAAAGCCCGGCACGAATGGCCCGATGCCGGCGTTGTTCACTACGATGTCGAGATGCCCGAACTCGGCGAGCGTCCGCTCCACCATCGCGTTCACCTGCTCCTCGTCGGTGACATCGCAGGGGATCGCGATTGCGCGCGCGCCTGCCTCGCGGCAGAGGTGCGCCGTCTCCTCCAGCTTCTCGACGCGCCGCGCTGCCACCGCCACGTCCGCGCCTTCATGAGCAAACGCGATCGCCATCGCCTTGCCTAGTCCGCTGCTCGCGCCGGTCACCAGCGCAACTTTGCCATCTAAGCGACCCATCGGCTCCCTCCCACTACCAAGCCATTCTACCGCGATCGATAGACAAGCGGTATTGATGCTCGGGCGAGCGCGGCGTCGGCGTGATAGGCTGCCGCAAGGTCCGGCTCGCCGCGAAGCGGCAGCGCGAGGAGCGGTGTTCTCGTCCGGGTGGCCGGCGCCAAGCCCGAGGACGAGTCGTCCGTCCGCAAGCGAGTCGATCGCCGTCGCGCCATCGCCAGGCGGTCGGGGTGACGAAAGAAGAGGTTGGCGACCGCCGCGCCGACCCGCGCTGTCCGCGTGTCGACCGCAGGCGCTGCCAGCAGGCTGACGATGTCCAGCTGATATTCAGATCAGGACGACGTCGGTCGCGCCGCGCCCGTCGAGCTGCCGCGCAAGGTCAAGCAGCGCCCGGGGACGTGAGAAGCAGACCCCAAAGAACGCGAACCCCAGCCGGTGCAGCGGGAGCCTCCCGGTTTTGCTCAGGGTACAGCGCGGCGCGGCGGGCCGTCGTCGAGCAGGGCGGCGAGCCACGGGAAGAAGCCGTCGAGAAAGCGCTCAGTCGCCGGCATGAAATAGCCGCCGAAATGGAACATCGGATCGAGCGTCGTCACGATCAGCCGCCCGTTGGTCGAGACCGTGTCGTCATAGAAGATCGCCCCGCCGTCCTCGCTCGCGATCACCACCTCGGCGCCGGCCGGCGGGCGCAGCACGCCGTGAAAATGCCAAGTCACGTCGCGCTCGGTCAGGTAGCGAAAGAGGGAGTAGTCTGGCCGCGTGACGACGAGACCGCTCCGGCCACCCGGCTCGCGCCACCACCAGAAATTCGTCGGACGGTGCTCCCAGCGCACGCCGGGCAGGTAGGGCCGCGGCTGTTCGCCGAAGGCGACGACCGTGCCGCCGCGCTCGAGAAGGGCGAGCACGCGTGGCGCGGCGCGATGCAGAAAGCCGAGATGGAGGCGCTCCGGGATGAGCAGCGCCGCGACCCCGTCGAGGGGATCGTCCGGCAGCTCCGGCAGATAGATCAGCCGGTCGAGCCAGCGGCGGTATTTCGGCTCCGTGAGACTGCGATGGTGCTGCGCGCTTCCGCCATAAACGGCGGCGATCCCCATCATGTGATCCCCTCCCGCTGCTGCCGCTCGTATTCGGCGTCGATCCAGGCGAGGACGCGGGCGCCGAAAGTGGTCTCGCCCGCCGGCACGTCGAAGTAGCCGAACAGGTCGTTGCCGGAATGGACGAGCAGCGTCCCGCCGCTGCTGACGCGGTCGAGATAGAGCACCGGCGTGCCATCGTCGAACGCCAGCAGCGGCTCCGCGCCCGGCGGCGGCGGGTTGGAGCCGCGGGCGAAGAAGCCGGCCACACCGCGCCGGTAGACCAAATCGGCGAGGTTGACGCCATCGAAGAGCGGATGCGGCCGCAGCAGGCGCACCTCGTAGTCGGCGTGCGAGCGGATCTGGCGCGGGACAAAAGCGCTTCCGCCAGGCAGCCACGGCCGAAACAGGTGGCCGCTGAACAGCAGCACCCGGCCGCCGTCGAGAAATTGGCGGATGACGGCGCGCTGGGCATACAGCCACTCCTGGTCGCTGAAGGCGGGAATGATAAGGGCGCGGTAGGGCGTCAGGTCGGCGCGGTCGAGCGCATAGATGTCGATCGTCGCCAAGCGGCCAGCGAACCGCTCCGCCTGGCGGGAGCCCTCCGACGGGCCGTTGTCGAGGTCAAGCAGCAGCAGATCAGCCACGGGGTCGCTCCATCGTCAGCACGCTGGTCGCCCAGACGACGGCGACGATGGCGAGCGCCGGCGGGAGCACCCACCAGAGCCACGCGCCGCGGGCAAACAGCAGGGGATAGTTGAACGCCGTGCCGAGCATCGCGCCCCAGCTTTTTGCGCCCGGGTCGCCCAGCCCGAGAAACGCGAGGCTCGCCTCGGCGAAGATCGCAAAGCGCACGGTCAGCACGACTTTCGCCGCCAGCAGTCCGAACGTCGCCGGGATGACATGGCGGACGGCGACCCGGATTGGCGAGGCGCCCAGCGCCTCAGCGGCTTCGACATACGGCGCAGAGCGCACCTCGCGCACTGTCGCTTGGACGATGCGCCCGAACGCCGGCCAGGAAAGGAGCCCGAGCGTCAGGATGATCGTTGTCTGGCTCGGCCCGACGAGCGCCAGAATGAGAAGGTAGAGGGGGATGGCGGGCAGGGCAAGCAGGAGGTCGCCGAGGCTGGTCAGGGGCAGCGCGGCCCGGTCCCACAAGCCCGCCGTCACGCCGGCCAGCCAGGCGAGCGCCGTCGAGATCGCGGTCACTCCGATCGCGGCGACGAGGGTCGCCCGCGCCCCGATCAGCCACTCGCTCAGCACATCCTGCCCGACGTCATTCGTGCCGAGCAGCGCCCGCCCGCTGGGCGGCTGGAGCGGCCGTGCGATCGCAACCCGCGGGTCATGGGGAGCGAGCCAGGGACCGGCGAGGCCGAGGGCGACGAACCCTGCCAGCAGCGTCCACGCAGCGAGTGGCAGCCCCCACGCTTGCCAGCGGCGCGGCCTGCCGGCCGGCCGCGTCGGCCGCAGCGGCAGGCTAGCGAGCGCCATGGGGCCGGGTCAGTGCCAAGATCGCGTCCACCAGCGCCGTTGCGAGCACGATCGCCGCGCCCGAGAGGAGGAAGACCGCTTGGAGCACCGGGTAGTCACGCTCCCGGATCGCCTCGAAAGCGAGCAGCCCGATGCCCGGCACGCCATACACCCGCTCGATCACGATCGCGCCGCCGAGGACCGCCCCGAGCCGGAGCGCCAGCAGCGTCGCGATCGGCGGCAGCGCGTTGGGCAGAACATGGCGGACGACGATGGCGCGGTCGGGAAGCCCCTTAGCGCGGGCGACGGCGACGAAGGGCGCGCGCGCCGTCTCTGCCGTGCTGTGGCGCGTCAGCAGTAGGAAGACCGCGAACGAGCCGAGGGTGAGGGCGAGGTAGGGCAAGGTTAGGTGCCAGAGCGTATCGAGCAGGGCCGGGCCGCCCTCGTCGAAGGGTGACCGGCCGCCCGACAGGGGAAACCAGCGCAGGCCGACCGCAAAGACGAAAAGCAGCCCCATCCCCAGCAGAAAGTCGGGGATGGCTTCCGTCGAACTGGCGAAGAAGACGAGCGCGCGGTCGGCGGTTCCGCCTCGCCATGCCGCTGCAAGCCCGAGCGCAATCCCGAGCAGTGCCGCGCTGAGCGCCGCCGCGCCGACCAGCCCCAACGTCCACGGCAGGCGGGCCGCGATCAGGTCGCGCACCGGCTGGCGTTTGGCATACGACCAGCCGAGGTCACCGCGCCCGAGCATCGCCAGATAGACCGTGAACTGGCCCCAGAGGTCGCGGTCCAGCCCGTAGTAGCGGCGCAGGTTCTCGCGCGCCCCGGCCGAGAGCGGCGCCAGCCCTGATTCCTGCTCGCCCGCCGCCAGCGCGTCGAGCGGGTCGCCCGGCAGCAGCCGCGGGATGAGAAAGTTCAGCAGGATGACCGCCGCCAGCAGCGCCGCCGTCCGCGCCGCGAGCCGGATCATCCGCGCCGGAGGAAGGCGAGCTTGTTGTGGGGGAACGGGATCCCGTTCATCAGCCCGCCCCAGGTCGTCATCGGCGCGAAGACGGTCCGGTCATAGGCCCAGTAGAAGCGGCGGTGATAGAGCACGATCGTCGGCAGTTCCTCGGCCAGCAGCTCCTGCATCCGGTTGACGATCGCGCGCCGCTGCCGCTCGTCGACCGTCGCCGCCGAGTCCCGCGCCAAGCGATCGAACTCGGCGTTGTTGAAGATGGATCCTTGGGCGAAGTCGTTCGCTTCCTCGCCGGCGTACCAGCGCCGCAGAAAGTCTGGGTCGCCGCCGACCCCGATATGCGCCACCTGAGCGAGCTGGAAGTTGCCTTCGCGCAAGAGCGCGGTCCGCGTCGCGCTGTCGACCCGCTTGATGACGAGGGTGATGCCGACCGCTTGGAGCATCGGCGCAATCAGGTCCGGCTCGCGGTTGGCCGGGTCGGTCAGCAGTTCGATCGTCAGTTGCTCGCCGCGCAGGAGGGCGCGCGCCGCCGCCGGGTCATAGGGATACTGGCGGACGTTCGGGTTGTACCACGGCGAGCTTGGCGGCACGACGCCCGCGTTGCCGACGATCGGCGCCCCTTTGGTCGCCACCTCGGCGATCGTCGCGCGGTCGATGGCGTACATCAGCGCTTGGCGCACCTCGCGGCGGTTGAGCGGCGCGCGCTCGGTGTTCACCGCTAGCCGGACGATCGAGAGCGGGTCGGTCTCGTGGACCGCGATGCGGGGGTCGCCGCGGAAGATCTCGGCGATCCCGGCATCGGCGGAGTTGATCAGGTCGACACGGCCTTGCTGGAGAGCGAGGACCCGCGTATCGGTCGGGATGTTGAGCGATTGGAACTCGCCGACGACGACCTCGCCGCGGAAGTACCGCCGGTTAGCGATCAGCCGGTAGCTGCCCTCGGCGGGCCGGTAGTCGGCGAGGATAAAGGGGCCGCTGCCAACCGACGCGTTTTCGCTGTCATAGGTGCGCGGGTCGCTTACCGTCTCCCACACGTGCTTGGGAATGACCGGCACGACCCCGGCGATGTCTTCGAGGAAGGCGGCGTAGGGGCGCTTCAGGACAATCGCCACCTCGGACGGCGAGGTCGCCTCGGCGCGCGCGACCATCTCGGTCGCCATCCAGCGGTAGGGGAAGCGGCTGTAGAAGTCGAACGTGAAGGCGACATCTGCCGCGGTGAGCGGCCGCCCGTCGTGCCACTCGACATTCGGCGCGAGGGTGAACGTATAGGTGGTGGCGTCCGGGCCGATGGTCCAGCGCGTGGCGAGCCACGGGATGATGCCGGCCTCGTCTTTCCACGTGAGAGTGTCGTAGATGAGCGAGATCAGCGTCGCCCCGCCCGGGCCGGCGGTGCTGACGCGGAAGGGGGTGAGCACGCCGGCATCGGCCCACGCGAGGCGGACGCGCTCGGCGCGAACGGCGGTGGCGGCTGGCCGCGGCTGGGCGACGGCGGCCGCTGGCGCGGGGGCCGGTGCTGCAGGCGCTTGGCACGCCGTCAGCATGAGGACCGTGCCCAGCAGAGCGTGACGAAGGGATGACATCGAGCCTCCTTCAGTTCAGGGGATAGGGAGCGCCAAGTCCCCGCTGGCACGGGGCCGAGTTCAAGCCGGTCAATGCCGCCCGGCAGAGTTGGCAGAGCGCGCCGAAGCCATCGGGCGAGAACCGGAGCACCGTCCGATCGATCTGGACGGCCCAATTGCCGTGGCAGAGACAGCGACTGAGGCTGCGCGACGGCCGACCCGCGACCAGAGCGAACGGCGGCGTCGTGGTCGCCAGCATCGTGACGATGCCGGCCAGTTCGCGAAACTCCTCGACCGTGAAGAGAAGGGTGTGAGAGACGAGATCAAGTTGGATGGTGCCGTTCTGGAAATCGACCACCTGCCATGCTCGCTCACTATCGGCAGCAAGCAGCCGCCACCCGCCTGCGCCATTGCCCATTGTGACCTCCACGCCTTTGCACTTAGAATTAGTCTCAATTAATCCTGAAGGTTAATCAAGAAAAAGTCAAGGGCCGGCTGAGGGCTGGGCCAGCATCGGGGGGCGGCCGACGCTTGCCGTCGCCCGGGCCCCCTCAGCCACGCCAAGACAGGGCGGCGCTTGTGGCTGCGGGGCAGATGCTGCGGCGCGCGGGATTGCCGCGGCTGCGGTCCCCTCGGCCGCGCAATGCCGGTTTCTTGGCTCCTGCTTCTGTCAATGTCTTGGGCGTCCATCCGGTCCGTCATTGCGGGCCGGCCGCTGCCCGGTTTGGCAATTTCATCGGGAAGGTGACGGGTTTTCGCAGCTGCAACCGGCGTGGTCGAGGCTCGGCTCGACTGCGGCAGACGGCTGCATTCCCTGCAGCCATGGGGCAGCCGCCGGCTCGGCAGGTGAACGAGACCCTGAGCGCGCTGGAGCACCATCACGCGCTCGCGGGCCTCCTGCGGGCTGGCACGCGGTGCGCATCTGGGGGAGGACACGAGGAAGCGCCGTTCGTCCCTTGCGCGCACCGCACAGGGCAATCGCTGGGTCACGGCGGGGAGACCGTGCGGTAAGGCGGGAAAATCGGGATACCCGCCGGTTCCCGCTCTCACCTGCTTGAGGGAGAGAACGCGGGCGAGAAATGACGAGACAGACACCCCTGCGCCAGCCGCCTTTGCTTCCGGAGTGGGACGCCCCGGCGTCCACCGGGAGCGTGCCAAAATACTCACGGCAAGCAAGGGGCTTCGTGTCTGGAGAGGCTCGCGCCGGTGGCTATCCGGGGACAACGACGGGCGCGCCTTCCTCGGCGCCCAGAGGGAGAGAAGACGTCTCGCGGGCGGGAGAGACGGACCTCCTTTCGGCTCCTGAGAGAGGTGCGGAACGGGGAGAGCGGCACGGCGCCCATGGATAAGGCGTCCCCCTCTGACCGGCCGGACAGGGCTTCGGTGAGCGTTGCGTGCCCCGTGACCACGAATTTGTGCAGCACCGCCGGCTGTCTGGTCGTTCGTCTCGGCGCGATCGGCGACACCCTCCTGACCCTGCCGGCACTGCGCGCGCTCCGCCGGCGGTATCGGCGCGTCGTCATGGTCGGCAGTGCGGCCGCCAGCGCGTTGCTCGGCGCGGTCGTCGACCAAGTGGTGGAGGTCGAAGCGCCGGCCGCCGCCGCGCTCTTCCGCTCGGATGCTGGCGCCGACCACCTGTTCCGCGCGGTCGTTGGTCCCATCGAGGCCGCGGTCGTCTGGCTGAACCGGCCGCGCGAGGTCGCGGCGGCGCTCCAGCGCATAGGCATTCGTCATCTCGTGACCGCGCCGTCCGTGCCGGCGGACCGCCGCCATGTGGTCGACCACTTGCTGAGCAGTATCGGTGAGCCGACCGGCGCGATTGTCGAGCTGCCTGTCGCGCCGAGCGACCGCGCGCGGGCAGCGGCGCTGCTGCGCGAGCGGGGAGTACGGCCAGACAGCGTCGTGCTCGCCCTCGGCGCAGGAAGTCCGTCCAAGCGCTGGCCGGTCGACCGCTTCGCTGCTCTCGCTGCGCGGCTAGGGCGCCCAGCGGTGGCGCTGAGCGGGCCGGCCGAGGGCGATGCCGCCGCGCGGCTGCGCCAGCTGCGGCCAGACGTGCCGATCCTCGACAACATCGAGCTCGCGTTGCTTCCTGCCGTGCTGGCGCACGGTGCGGTCGTGGTCGCCAACGACTCGGGACCAGCCCATCTTGCTGCCGCGGTTGGCACGCCGGTCGTTGTCCTGTTCGGTCCCACCGACCCCGCCGTCTGGGCGCCGCGCGGCAAGCGCGTGGTCGTTCTTCAGGCAGGCGATGGACGGCTGGAATCGCTCGAGGTCGAAGCCGTTTCCTCGGCGGTCACGCGCCTGTTGGCAGCGCGATGACATGCCGCCACGACCGCGGCGACGAGGGGCTCAAGCGGCGCCAGTTCGCCGGCAGTGAGAGCGCCACGTTCGAGCACGCAGTCGAGCTCG
Organism: Dehalococcoidia bacterium; assembly: GCA_025054935.1. Lineage (NCBI taxonomy): Bacteria > Bacillati > Chloroflexota > Dehalococcoidia > Dehalococcoidia bacterium. The sequence goes on from JANWZD010000005.1 coordinate 105,696, forward strand.
CGCTCGAGGGCGGCGGCGGCGATGCTGACCTCGCGGCAGCCGAAAACGGCGCCCGACCCGGCCAGGTTGTGGACGAGGCTCCGGAGCTGTGCCGCCTCGGCGGCGTTGCCGTGTCGCGCTGCCAACCACGTCGCCTCGACCGTGGCAGCTTTAGCGGGCAGTTCGGCAAGATAGCCCGCGCGCAGCGCGTTCAGCTGCGCGGCCAGGGTTTCGCTTGGCTTACGGGGCGAGCCCATTGTACCGATCCCAGATGCGCTGGACGACCGCACTCAGTGTCATCGGGTCGAACGGCTTTGAGATGACATCGAGCGCGCCGAGACTGCGGTAGCGCTCGACTTCATGGCGCTGGACTTTGGCGGTCATAAAAACAACCGGCGGCAGGCGTCCGCCGGCGAGCGCGCGGAGCCGGTCGAACGTCTCGATGCCGTCCATCCCGGGCATCATGACATCGAGCAGGATAAGGTCTGGCTGAAAGCGTTGATAGACGGCGAGCGCCTCGGCGCCGGACTCCGCGAGCGCGACGGTGTAGCCGCCGACAACCTCAAGCGCGAGCTTGGCGATGGCGCGGATATCCGGTTCATCCTCGACCAACAAGATCTTGGCGAGCGTGGCCACGGCCGGCCCCCGCGGTGAATTGTTCTAGGGCCAGTATCTCACAACTTCGCGGTTGACGATCGGGCAATCAATCCTCGAATCGTGGCAAGCAGCTGCTCGTTCGATGACCGCGTCTTGACGAGCGCAGCAGCAATCCGGCGCGCTACATCCGGTCCGACATCTTCCGCGCTGAAGACAAGGACGGGCGGCGCCGCTGGGGTTTCGGCAATCTCTGGGAGGAGATCCAGACCGCTGCCGTCCGGCAGCGTCAGGTCGAGGATGACGAGGTCGAACGTCGTCTCGCGCAGCAGCCGGCGCGCCGCGGCGACACTCGCAGCCGCGATCGTCGTGGCTAGGCCGTCGACCAGTTGAGCGACGAGAGCGCGGATATCGGCGTCGTCTTCGACATGCAACACGCGCGGCCGCCGCTCGCGCGCCCGTGCCGCCGCCATCCGGACGGCGGCGACGAGGCGGTCTCGATCGAGCGGCTTGTCGACCCAATCGAAGATCTCAACTGCTTCGCCATTCAGTTCCGCGCGGCTCCGGTCCGTCGCGACCGAGACAACGACGAGAGGCAAGTCGGCCGTGGCAGGGTCGGCGCGGATCTCGCGAATCAGGCTCACGCCGTCGCTGTCGGGAAGGGTCAGATCGAGCGTCATCGCAAGATAGCGCCGCTGCTTGAGCAGCCGCCGCACTTGCTCCGCAGAATGCGCCGTGTCCACCTGAAAGCCTGCCGCTTGCAGCAGGAAGCGGAGGACCACTGCGGTGTCGGGGTCGTCTTCGCAGATCAGCACCGGATCGCTCGGCTCCTGCCGCGCCGCGCTCGCGGCGGGGAGCCCGCTCGCGTCGGGCAACTCGAACCAGAACGTTGTCCCCGCCTCGGAGGTCTCGAAGCCGATCGTGCCGCCATGCCGCTCGATAATCGCCTTGCTAATTGAGAGCCCGAGCCCCGTGCCCCCGCTCTGGCGTCGGTCGGAGGCGTCGGCCTGGGCGAACCGCTCAAAGACGCGGTGCCGAAACTGCGGCGGGATCCCCGGTCCGCGGTCGCGCACTGCAACCCGGAAGCCGCCGCGGCTCCGCGCGACATCGACCCGCACCTCGGCGCCGCGGGGGGAAAACTTTGCCGCATTGGAGAGCAGGTTGGCCATCACCTGCATCAAGCGGTCATAGTCGCCAAGGACAACCGCCGGCTCCACCCGCTCCCCAAGCGTCAGCCGAACGCCAAATTCGGCGGCGAGCCCTTCGTTGGCTTCGATCGCGCTTGCCACGAGATGGGTCAGCTCGATCGGCTGGCGCTCGAAGTGCAGTTTCCCCGACTCGATCTTCTCGATGTCGAGGATGTCGTTGATCAACCGCACCAGCCGCTCGCTGTTCTTAAACGCGATATCGACCAGATTGGCAGCCTCGGGGGGAAGCGGGCCGCCAACGCCGCCCTTCAGCAGCCCGAGCGAGCCCCGGATCGAGGTGAGCGGCGTCCGCAGCTCGTGGCTGACCGTCGAGACGAACTCGTTCTTCAGGCGCTCGACCTTCTTCCGCTCAGTGATGTCGCGGACGAGCACCAATGCTTCGCGATCGCCGCTGCGTACAAAGCGCGCTTCCCGCTCGAGGAGCCGCTTCCCGGCCTGAAAGCTGAATTCGAGGGTCTGCGGCTCGCCGGTGGCGATCGCTCGGCGGACACACTGGAGGAAGAGATTGGCACGCTCCTCGGAGAAGTTGTCCCAGAGCGTGCGGCCCACGACCCACTCGCGGGGGGCGGACTGGCCTTCCGCCGTGCCGGGATGGTAGTCGAGAAAGACCCCGTCGCTGCTGATCCGGAGCATCAGGTCGGGGATCGCGTCGAGCAGCGCCCGGATCTGCCGTTCACTCTGCCGCAGCGCGTCCGCCGCCTGCTTGCGCTCCTCGATCTCTTCCTGCGCTTTCGCATACAGCCGGACGTTGTCAAGGACGATCGACGCCAACTGAGCGAACAGGCTGAGGATCTCGACATCGGCATCGGTGAAAGGAGGCTTTCCCGGGCGCTGGGCGAGCCCCAGCACGCCAATCACCTCCTGCTCTGACAGCAACGGGATGCCGACGAGCGAATCGAACACCTCGACCCGGCGGCTGTGGTGCAGCGCGCCTTCCCAGTTCTCGTAGTCGTTGACGAGGAGCGGCTTGCCGGTCGCCCAGACCCGGCCGGCGACGCCCTCATTGCGCGCGATCGTCCGGCCTTGCAGCGGCTCAAAGACCCCGGTGCCGATCCGCATCACGAGATGGTCGCCGCTCGGGGCGACGAGATGGATGAAGCCGTCGCCGGTCGCAAAGAGCGCGCCTGCTCGGTCGACGATCGCGCGCAGCACGTCATCAACGTCGCGGCGGTTCATCAAATCGAGGGCAGACTCATGGAGCGCCGCGAGCGCCGCATTGCGTCGGCGCAGCTCGCGCTCGGCGGCGACGCGTTCGGTGATGTCGCGCGCGTTGATCACAATCCCGGCGACGGGCTCTTCCTGAAGGAGGTTGGTCGCCACCGCCTCGAGGGTCCGATACTGGCCGTCACGCGCGCGGACGCGGAAGGCCAGCCGTCCCGAGCTCTGCTGCTCGCGCGCGAGCGCCAGCAGCAGGGTCCGCACCGCTTCGACATCATCGGGATGGATGAGCTGCATCACGGGCGCGCCGATCACCTCGGCCGGCTGATAGCCGAGGAGCGTTTCTAGCGCTCGACTGGCATAGTCGACGACGCCGCCGGGGCCGATGATGAGCGTGAGATCCATCGCGTGGTCGGTGAGCAGCCGAAAGTAGCGCTCGCTCGCCCGCAGCGCCTCCTCGGCGGCGCGGCGCGCCGTGCTGTCGCGCAATGTGCCCACTATTCCCGTGAGCGTGCCATCCTCCTCCCGCAGGCCGCGTGCCTGAACGTCAACCCACCGAATGCCGCCGTCTTTCGTGCGCAGCCGGGCAGGAAAACTGCCTTCGCTGCGCCGACCGCTGAGGATCTCGCACAGCGGTCCCTCCTCTCCTGCTGCGGTCGTGGGGGCCACAAAGCGGTCCGCGGGCTCGCCGAGTGCCTCTTCGATGGAGTAGCCAGTGAGCGCGGTCCAAGCCGCGTTGAGGAACGTCCAGCGGCCCGCTCGATCGGTCTGGAAGATGACGTCTTGGACCGTTTCGATGAGACGGCGGTAGTGCTGCTCACGCTCCTGCAGCGCGCGGACGGCCTGACCGGTGCGCAGGGCCATCCCGACCAGCGCCGCAGCCGTGGCGACGAGATCGATCACGCTCGCGGGCCAGCTGCGCGGGCGCGACCGATCGACGAGCAGAAGAACCCCCCACTCCGTCTCACCGACGGCGATCGGCGCAGCCAGCACCGACTGGATGCCCATCGCGGCCAATAGGCGCTGCTCGGCTGCGGGCAACGCGCAGACAGGCGCCGCGACCGGCTGGCCGGCGCGGAAGCAGTCGAGCCACCGCCCGAGCCCGTTGGCGCGCATGGCGATGCCGTCCCAGCCGGGGTGTCCCGACTCTCCAGCCGAGAGACCCCACTCCGCGCGCAGCGCCAGTTCGAAATCGTGCTCGCGCGGCTGGAACTGGACGATCGCGGCGCCGCTTGCGGCGGTTGCCTTGCCAAGGCATTCCACAAACTGAGCGCCTGAGCGCTCCCATTCCTGCTCGCTCAGCAGCCGGCGCGCCGAAGCAGCGAGCGCCTCGCCAAGGCAAGAGCCAAGCTCACCCGCGGGCGCGGCCACTTCCGCGTCGAGCGCGCGAAGCAGGGCATGCCACTGCACAGGCGAGGGCGGCGTAGCCGGGTCGTCTATCCCGACCTGATGCAAGAGACGACCAAGCGCTGGATGCATCGTCTCCTCCGAGCCGGCGCCTTGCTCTAAGTGTACTCGGGCGACCTACGCAAAGTAAGAAGATGATGAAGGGGGCTCGCTGATGCGCTCCTTCGGCGCTTCCCCCGCTTCTATCGCTGCGCGCTGCTGGGCGATAACTCGGAGCGCAGCATCGAGGATCGCCGGGTCGGCGGCTGCAAGCGAGCGCCAGCGCGCGGCCTGCTGCTCGAGGACGTGGCGAAGCTGCGCTGACCGGAGGGCTGGGTCAAACAGCTGATGACGGATGAAGTTGACGACAGCGAGGACGCTATCGCGCACGAGCGCTTGGACCACCGGGTCGTCGCTACCCGCGTCGGCGCGCATCTTCCGTCGCTCACCGATCCGTCCCCAGGCGGTCTCGACGGCGCTCTGAGCGAACCGATCGATCCGGGCGAGGATGTTTGCACGGTCGAGGTCGCGATACTTCTGGCGCGTTGCAGGGTCAAGCTCCTCGAGCGCCTCCCGCTGCGTGCCGCGGTTCGTTCCTGTCGCCCACGGCCAGCGTCGCATTGTCTCTCCCTGCGGACACGTCTGATGACGGCGAGAATTCGTCACGCGCAGCGTAGCAGATCTGCGCTGCTGTCGGCGCGCGCTGGCAGCAGGTCTCAAGCGAAGACGACGGTGCGCCGCCCGTCAACGAAGACCCGGTCCTCGGCATGAGCACGTACCGCCCGCGCCAGCACAATGCGCTCGACATCGCGGCCTTTCCGCACTAGGTCGGCGACTGTGTCCCGATGGGTAACGGCGACGACATCTTGGTCGATGATCGGCCCGTCGTCCAGCTCTTCGGTTGCGTAATGCGCGGTCGCCCCGATCACCTTGACGCCCCGTTCGCGCGCTTGGCTGTACGGCCGGGCGCCTGGGAACGAGGGCAGCAGGCCATGGTGCACGTTGATGACGCGCAGCGGAAATCCCGCCAGAAAGACGGGCGACAACACCTGCATGTAGCGCGCCAGCACCACGAACTCCACCTCGCATTGCGCGAGCAGTTCCAGCTCGCGGCGTTCCTGCTCGGCCTTCGTCTCCGGCGTAATTGGCACATGCTCAAACCGGATCCCGAACCCTTCAACGACGCTGCGCAGGTCGGGATGGTTACTGATGACGATCGGCACCTCTGCCCGGATCTCGCCGGCGCGCTGTCGCCAGAGGAGGTCGAGCAGACAGTGGTCATACTTCGAGACGAAGATCGCCATCCGTTTCGGCTGGTCGGTGAAACCAAGCCGCCACTCCATCGAGAAGCGGGCGGCGATGGGCGCGAACTCGCGCCGCAGCGTCTCATCCGGCACCCCGCGCGGCTCGAACTGAACGCGAAAGAAGAAGCGTCCGCTGGAACGCTCGCTATGCTGCTGCGCTTCGACGATGTTGGCGCCGCGCTCGGCGAGAAAGCCGGCGATCGCAGCAACGATGCCGGGCCGGTCGGGGCAGGTGACGACGAGCACCCCGTGGCGCTCCATCGGTCCTCCTTTCCTGCAGGAGCTCGGCCCCCGTATTATCGCCGCGACGGCCGCCCGCTGCGGGGTGGTCGCGGAATGCGCAGCGCGGCCAACGCCCCGGGCGCCGAGCGCTGCTCTGCCGCGGGCGTGCTCCTCGCCGTGCCAGCTAGACGTCTTGGCGAGATGACGATCAGTAAGGCAGCTGAGCGAGGCAGCGCGCGCTTCCGGCCCGCGTCGCCGTGACGGCGGCCTGCGGGCTGGCGTCTTGCAGTTCGGCATGCGCCGGGCTGCCCGCGCTACTGGCGGCGGCACGACTGGCGGCCTTGGCATTCCGCGCCCCTTCGCGGCGCGCCGCAGTTCCCATCGCGGCCGGCGATCACGAGTGTCGCGCCGTGTCCCGTCCCGCAAGATGCAGGCGCGGGGGCCGCGCTCAGCGTTCGCGCCGGAACACCGCCGCGATCCCTTGCCCGCCGCCGATGCAGAGGGTGACCAGCCCCAGCTCCTGGTCGGCGCGCTGCAGTTCGTAGAGCAACTTCACGGTCAGGATCGTGCCGGTTGCGCCGATAGGATGGCCGAGCGCAATGGCGCCGCCGTTCGGGTTCACCTTGTCGAGGTCGAGCTGGAGTTCGTCGACGACGGCAAGGACTTGGGCGGCAAACGCCTCGTTGAACTCGATGAGGTCAATGTCCGAAAGGCGCAAGCCTGCGCGCATCAGCGCCTTCGGCACGGCGGTAACTGGGCCAATCCCCATATATTCCGGCCGGCAGCCGGTGACCGCCCAGGAGAGAAGCTGGGCGAGCGGCGGCACTCCGAGCTGCTCGGCGCGCTCGCGCGACATCAGCACTACGGCGGAGGCGCCATCGTTCAAGCCCGAGGCATTGCCGGCGGTGACGGTGCCGTCTGGCTTGAAGGCGGGCTTGAGCGCTGCCAGTTTCTCCAGGTTTGTCTCTGGGCGCGGGTGCTCGTCGACCTCGAAGAGCGTGGGGCCGCCTTTGCGGTCGGGCACGGCGACGGGCACGATTTGGCTCCGGAAGCGCCCTTCCCGGATCGCGCGGGCAGCGCGCTGCTGGCTGAGAAGCGCATACTCGTCCTGCCGCTGGCGGGAGACCGCGTATTTCTCGGCGACATTTTCTGCCGTTATGCCCATATGGACGTTGTCGAAGGGGTCGCTCAAGCCTGCCAACACCGAATCGAGGAGGGTTTCGTCTCCCATCCGGGCGCCCCAGCGGGTTTTCATAGACCAATACGGAGCGCGGCTCATCGACTCCACCCCGCCCGCCACGACCACGTCGGCATCGCCGGCGAGGATCAGCCGCGCGCCGCTCGTGATCGCTTCGAGCCCGGAGCCGCACAATCGGTTGACGGTGACTGCGGGGGTGCGCACGGGGATGCCGGCCTTCACGGCCGCGACGCGGGCGATGTAGGGGTCTTCTTTCGCGGTCGGGTTGACCATTCCAAAGACGACGTGATCGACGTCCTCGGGGCGCAGGTTGGCGCGGCAGAGCGCTTCGCGCACGACGAGGGTGGCGAGTTCGCTCGCCGGCACGTCGCGCAGGCTCCCGCCGTAGGAGCCGATGGCGGTGCGCACTCCGCTGACCACCACAATCTCGGTCACGGCTCTCCTTTCTTGCTCGGGCGTCTTGCTCCGGGGGCCGCTAGAGGGGGCTCGCGACGCGCGCGACGATATTCTGGAGCAGCTGCAGGAGCAGAATGGCCACGAGGGGAGTGATATCGATCATCCCGATGGTGGGGATGATCCGGCGCAGGGGCGCGAGAACGGGCTCAGTGATCTGGTCGAGGATGGTGATGAGCGGGTTGCTGCGGTCGATGGGGAACCACGACAGCAACGCCCGAATGATGATCGCAATCGTCAGGATCTGAAAAAGGAGCATGAGAAAGGTGGCAAGGAAGGTCACCACTGTCGATCACCGGTCCATTCATGCATTGCCGAGCTCCTGAGAGCGGCGATACGCCGCGACGACCGCTTCCTGAATCGCTGCCCGAACCGCATGCCGCTCGAGCTGATACAGCCCGGCAGCAGTGGTTCCAGCAGGAGAGGTGACGTCATTGCGCAGGATGGCAGGATGCGCTCCCGACGCTTGAAGATAGGCGGCGGCGCCTCGCACTGTCTGCGTCACAAGCTCGTGCGCCATCGGGCGGGGCAGGCCGAGCGCAACCGCCGCGTCGCTGAGCGCCTCAATGAAAAGATAGACAAATGCCGGGCCGCTGCCGTTGACGGCGGTCGCCATATCAAGGTACTTCTCATCGTCGACGTAGCGCTCCCGCCCGAGTTGGGCCAGCAGCGCCTGCGCCTGGCGTCGGGTCTCCGCCGGCACCTCGGGGGTCGCTGTCCAGACAGTATACCCTTCCCCAATTGCGGCGGGCGTGTTTGGCATCGCCCGGATAATCGCGGTCCGTCCGGTTCCCTCGCGGATCGCCGCCATGCGCACGCCGGCCATGATCGACAGCACGGCTTGCCCCGGGCGCGGCGGGCCGAGCGAAGCGTAGGCTGCGCTGGCGTCCTGGGGCTTGACAGCGAGCACAATCAGGTCGCCGAGATCAGCCGGGGGAGCGGCGAGGATAGGCACAGAATACCGCGCCGCCAGCTCTGCGCGCCGCGAGGGCGCGATCTCGATGACGCACAGTTCGCCCGGCCACGCGTTGGCAATGAGGCGAGCGAGGATCGCCTCGCCCATCGTGCCCCCGCCGACAATAGTGACTCGCACCTGCGCTCCTCATCTCTGCGTCAGTGTGGCGGCCGCTCTCCGAAGAGGGCGCGACCGATCCGAACCATTGTCGCGCCTTCCTCGATAGCAACCGGAAAGTCGTCGGTCATGCCCATCGACAGTTCGGCAAGGCCGTGGGCGGCGGCGAGTTCGGCAAGCCGGCGAAACACCGGCCGCACGCTCTCCGGATTGTCGGTGAGCGGCGCGACGGTCATCAGCCCTTCGACGACAAGACCGGGCAGCGCGCGGATCGCCGCCAGCGCGTCGGCAAACGGCTGTGCCGGGTCGTCCAGGCGGAAGCCGAACTTGCTCGGCTCACCGGCGACGTTGACCTCGAGGAGAATGCGCACCGGCGCGCCACGAGCGCGGCGGCTGAGCGTCTCGGCGAGGCGGAGCGAGTCGACCGACTGGAGTATATCAAAGCAGCGGAGCGCTGCTGCTGCCTTGTTGGTCTGGAGATGGCCGACGAAGTGCCAAGTCGGCCGGATGCCGTGAGCAGCCAAAGCAGCGATCTTCGGCTGCCCTTCTTGGACCCGGTTCTCGCCGAAATCGCGCACGCCGAGGGCATACGCTTCAGCAATCGTCTCGACCGGCACGGTCTTGGTCACGGCAACCAAGCGGACAGCCTCAGCCGGCCGGCCGCTCCGGGCGGCGGCCGCCGCGATGGCGTCGCGGACACGTGCCAGTCGGTCGGCGAGGAGGGTCACCCTGCAATCGTAGCACCGGCGGACTGTCTCGTGACGGGACGCACCGCGCCCCGACCGGCGGCGAGATGCGATGGCGCTGCCCCGAACAGGGCGCAGCTCTTGACCGGCGACCGAGGCAATGGCATAGTCAAGGACGGGTCCCGGTAGCTCAGCGGACAGAGCAGCTGCCTTCTAAGCAGTTGGCCGGGGGTTCGAATCCCTCCCGGGGCGCCTTCCTCCTCCCCTACGACCCGAACGCCTCGCGCTCAGAGAAGGCCCGGCCGTAAAACGTCACGTAGTCGACCATCCGCGGTCCCCAGTAGGTGAACTCGTGGATGCCGGAGCCGATCGAGAACTCATGCGGAATATCGAGCTGGGTCAGCAGGGCGTGAAAGCGCTCAACCGTCGGCCGCCAGATATCCGCGTCCCCGACATCGAGCCAAATCCGGAGGCTGCGTGCCGCTGCCGCTTGCTGCGGCGCGAGCTCGAACGGATCGTACGGACGATACCCCGCCGGGTTGCGGAAGTACCAGAACACCTCGAGATACTCGAAGTGAGCGAAGTCTTCTGAGGCGAATGTCGTCCGAAAACTGGGGCTGTGCGCGCCGACGATGCCGAAGAGGTCAGGACGGCGCAGCCCGAATTGGAGCGCGCCGGTGGCGCCCATCGAGAGACCGCCAATCGCCCGCGCTTCCCGGTGCGCGATCGTCCGATACCGCGCATCGATCGTCGGGATGAGATCCTCGGTCACGTAGTCTGCCCAGCGGTCGCCGCCCGGGTGATTGAACCAGTACGACTGGTCTCCTTGGGGGAACACCATAATGAACGGCTCCACTTCGCCGGCAGCAAACACTGCGTCAGCCGCGTCAGCAACCCCAAACGAGATCCATTCCGTGTGGTTGCCGCCGACCCCGTGGAGGGCGTAGAGCACCGGGTAGCGCCGGTCGCTTGCGGCGTAGCCGGGCGGCAAGTAGACGGCATAGGTCATCTCGCGGCCGAGGATCGGGCTGAAGAAGCGCTCCTCGCGCAGTTCGCCGTGGCGATCCGCGGGCCGCTGGGCGCCAGACGAGTAGCGCGCTTCGAGCACCTCTTGGAGGGTCCGGCGCGCGACCGGCGAGACCCCCCGCTGCGGTCCGGCCGCATCGGGCGGGACGGGCTCGCCAAAGAGCACCCCGACGAGAAAGAGCGCCACTGCCATTGCCAGCAGCAGCAGGCGCGGACCAAGCGGCCGCCGCGACCGCTCGCCTGACGTGGTGGTCTGCAGAGCCTGTCGAGCCTCCTGCAATCAGTTGCCTCCGTTTAACATTTACTGCGCGCTCGCGTCCAAAGTTGCGCTGACGCGTCGTGCTGGCCAACGGCTGCTCGCTCGGCGGATTATCCCAGCCGCAGCCAGATTTCCCCGGGGATGCCTTGGAACTGGAGGGCCAAGATCGCCTCAGCCTGACCGGCCTTGGGGATAAGCGCTGGCGGCAGAAAACCCTCATAGCTTGAGCCGGGACCCGGCAGCATGCCGCCCGAAAACGCCGGGGCAGGCGCCGGGGCGAGCGCCGTGCGTCCCCACGTCTGGCCCTGCGCCATCACCTCGTGGGTGGTCAACGGGACCATGAATGCCCCAGGAGGGCCGGAAACATACTGAAGGCGCAGCTTGATCAGCACGTAGTCGAAAGCCGGGTCTGGTAGGGCGACGGGGATGCCGAGGCGCGCCAGCTCGGCGAACGCATCGTGCTGTACCGAAACTACCGAGATGAGCAGCTCTCGCCCCTGAGCGCGGACCCGCACCGGGGCGCCGAGCGGGGCAGCGGAGTAGGGGGTGCGAACTTCGCTCGCCTCGAAAATGCCGCCGGGGCTCGGCGTGCTCGTTGGCTGCAGCAGCCCGCTCGCTGGCGGGTCGGCGCGGCCGGCAGCAACGACGAGTGCGGCGAGCCCGCCCCCGAGGCAGGCAAGCGCCACCATCCCCGCGACGCCCAGCGCGACCAGGGGGATCATGCTGCGGCGGGAGGCGGCGGGAGCGGGCTCTGGAGCGGCGGCGAGGACTGTCCCGCAGACGCGGCAGGCGCGGTCGCCCGGGCGCGGCACGGTCACGCAGACAGGGCATCGAGCCGACGTGTCTATCCCTGGCATCTCTTTGAGCTTAGCGCATGCAGTTGCCTCGTGCTCCCCTTTTGACGCGGCGCGTGGTACCCTGCGCATGCGGAATGAGGAAGGAGCGCAATGTGCAGCATCAGCAGCGAGACCCCCGCAAACCGTCCGCTCCCGCTTTGCGCTCGCCCAACTGCCCCTGCCGCGCTCCCGCGCCGGGGGCTGAGCAGCCAGCTGAAGGAAGCCCGCCCCTCGGAGGCCGGCTTGATGCGCTGCGGCAGCGTGATGGCGGGAGGCCGCGCAGGCGGGGCGGTCGGCATCGCCCGAGCATCTCCGCCTGCAGACCGCGGCTGGGCGGCTGCCGCTCCGCGCGACGGCGTCGTTCTGCCGCGCCTGCGCAGTCCGAGCGGACCGCGGACTGCTTTCAGGGTCGGCGCGACCGTGCGAGACAGCGGGCGTCTCGCCTCGCCAATCGAGCGCAGGGAGGTCGTGGTGCGCGATGACGTCATCTGAGCAGACGGTCGTGTTCGCGGAGCTGTGGATGCAGCCGGGAAGACGGCTGGAACTGGAAGCGGCGGCGCGCGAGGCGGCGGCGCTCCTCCAGCGTCAGCCGGGGTTTGTCGCTGGCCGGTTGCTCCATTTCCGCGGCGGGCCGTATTTCTATCGCTACGAAATGACTTGGACCGATCCTGCCAGCTGGGGAGCGTTCTGGGCCAGTGACGACGAGGCCGCCTTCCGCGCCCTCTTCGACCCGTGGCTGCTCCGCCCGTTCACCTACCACGTCCATGAGGTGAAGGTGAACGCATGACGAGCGGGCGCTTCTCCCGCTTGCGGCGGTCGGGGAGGCGATGAGGCGCGTCCCGTCGCCAACGCGCAGCCGTTCTTGGTGGAGGAGCGGAGCATGGCGATGCCGCTCGGGGTACGCTCTCAAGCCGCGTTCTCGCTCGCGAGAAGCGCCAAGGAGACGCGCGGCGCCGAGCGCGTGCCGGCGGGCGCAGAGCGGAGAGCGGTGTGTCATACTGCGCGCAGCGGCGCGAGGCGGCCCCTAGCCACAAAGAGCAGGAGAGCGCGGCTCGTCTGCGCTGCGTTCGCCGCAGCGGGGGCGGCTGGCTGCGGGCGGCGGCCCGCCGGGCGCGCCCCTTGAGCGTGAGAAATGCTGAGGAGGGAGCAATGCGTCCACGTCGGAAGCGTGTCGGCCTGCTCGTACCGTCGACCAACTCGGCGGCGGAGCCGGAACTGGCGCGCCACCTGCCCGCTGAGGTCACGGTCCACACCGCCCGAATGCGCTTCACCCCCGAGGGGGGGCCTGCAGCGATGCTCGACACCTATCTCCCGGAGGCGGTCGCTGACCTTGCCACGCTCCAGCCGGACGTGGTTCTTTTTGCCTGCACCACAGCCGGCGCGATGCGCGGCAGCGCCTATGAGGTGGCCATGCTCCGGGAGATCGAACAGCAGACGGGCGCGAAAGCGCTCTCGGTGATGGCCGAGGCGGTGGAAGCGCTCCGCCGGCTCGGGGCGCGCCGGATCGGTTTGCTCACCCCCTACCCCGAGGAGGGAACGCGCGCCGTTGCCGCTGCCCTCGTCGCCGCCGGCTTCGAGGTGCCGGTAGCGAAAGGGCTGCAGATCGCGGGGGTTCGCCCGCCGGAGCTGACGCCGGATGACCTGATCGCCTTCGGGCGCGAGGCGCTCGCCGGGGTCGAGGTCGACGCGGTCTTCATCTCCTGCACCGACCTCTTCACCCTCGATGCCCTCGACCAGTTCGAAGCGGCGTTCGGCAAGCCGGTCATCACAAGCCTGTCGGCAGGCCTCGCTGCCGTCGAGCGCGCGCTCGGCGCCTCTGCGCACGACACAAAAACGGCGGTATCCTGAGAGGATACCGCCGGTAGCGCATGCCGGATTCGAACCGGCGATCTTCGCCTTGAGAGGGCGATGTCCTAGGCCGCTAGACGAATGCGCCGTACTTCAAAACCATACCAGAGAAGAGGGCTGGCGATCAAGCGCCGAACGGGGATGACCGCACGTCGCCAGAGCCCGGCGGCGCGGATGCGCGCTGAGGAAGAGCGCGCAACTTCGCGCGCTATCCTCTTGCGGCCGCCTGCCGCGATCCGTAGGATGCGCTTTTACCTCGACTGCGGGGAGAGGCGCGGTGAGCGGTTCTGGCCGAGCGGTTTTGACACTGGCGCAACGCCCTGGGTTTCTGCTTCTCGCCCGGATTGAGGCGCGCGGCGCCTCAGTCCGCATCACTGTCGAGCTGAACGGCGCGCCTGTGCGGTCAGCGCGCCGTCCCACTCTCACGAGCGCGCTCCGGTGGGCGCTCCGCTTGAGCGAGCGGGTGCTCGATCTCTTCGGTCAGCAGGGCGAAGTGATCTCGCTCGAACGCGCAGTTCGCCAAGCGTCTGCCCAGCTTGCCGCTTAGCGCCGCCGCTTTGGCTGCAGCTCGCGGATGCGCCGCTGCCGCTCGAGGGCAGCCATCCGCTTCGGATAAACCGTGCGCAGATACCAGATGAGGTAGCCGAGAAGGATGAGCGCGGCGATCGCATCGAGCAGCAGCCACAGGCGCATGCCGAAGAAGCCGACGTCGAGCAGCCGAAAGACGACGACAATCAAGCCGATCGTCGCGATCCAGAGAATGCCTTGCCCGATGTTGGCTGCCAGCATCGCGTGATAGCGGTTGTCGCGGAAGAAGTGGCGCGGCACGAACCAGACGAGGTAGAGGCCGGCGACAATAGCGATCAGGAACAGTGCGCCGAGGATGGTGTACCAGCTCGACGCCGGTCCTGGCTGAGGATTGAACCACCGTCCGAGATCGAGCAGCTTTGCGGGATCAAAGGGCGGCACGGCGATCCTCTGGGGGAACTATTGCGAGTATAGCCAAGCGCGCAGAGCGCAACAACGCTACCGGCCCATCGGCGCCTGCGCTGGCCGCTGTCCGGCGGCGGCGGCATACCCGGGATTGAGGGCGAGCGTCAGCGCTACTCCGCCGGCAAGGAGGATCCCGAGCGCCGCGCTGGTCGGCACCACGCCGATCGCGTCTGCGGCGGCGGAGATGGGCACGGTGGTCAGAGGCGTCAGCGCCATCGTCATCATCAACAGCCCCATCACGCGGCCGAGGAGCGCGCGGTCGGCATGGAGCATAACGAGCGTGCTGTTCAGTGCGAGGAACGTCTGGGAGAGGATGCCGGCGGCGAACAGGATCGCCAACCCGAGGAGGAAGTGGTGGATCACGGCGAAAGCGGTGATGGCGATGCCGAACCCGATGGCGGCGGCAGCTTGAAGCCGCCCTTTGTGCGGATGGTCGGAGCGCCATGCCACCAGCAACGAGCCGGCGAGCGCTCCCAGCCCCATCATCGTGTTCATGACGCCGAGGCCGGCGGCGCCGACGTCGAGGACGGTGACCGCAAAAACCGGCAGGAGCATCTGAAACGGCATGCCGAGAAGCGGCAGGAGCGCGCCGAGCACTATCAGCACGCGCAGCACCGGGGTGTGCCAAATATGCGCAATCGCCTCGCGAATGTCGCCGGCGACCGAGCGCTGCTGGGCCGGCCGCCGCGGCGGCACGGCAGGCAGGCGGAGGAGGAACAGCACCGCTGTCAGGTAGCAGGCGGACATCAGCAGATAGACGCCGCCCACGCCGACCGACGGGGTCGCGATGAGCGCTCCCGCGAGCGCCGGTCCCGCAATCCGCGTCAGACTGAAGGAGGCATTGTTGACCGCGACGGCGTTGGTCAGGCGCTCGTCGTCGACGAGGTCGGGCGCCATGCCTTGGCGCGCTGGCATATTGAAGGCGAACGCCGTCCCGTGGAGGAGCGCCACGAGCGCCATCATCCACAGCTGGAGGACGCCGCTGAAGATGAGCACGGCCATGATGAGCGTCATTCCCATCGCGACACTCTGGGTCACGATCAGGATGCGGCGCCGTTCGTAGCGGTCGGCGACGACGCCGCCGACCATCACCAGCGCCAGCTGGGGCAGCCCCCATGCCAGCGCGATGAGGCCGAGCGCTGCCGCGTACCCCGTCAGGCGGTAGGCGAGGTAGCCCTGGACCATCATCAGCATGGTCATGGGCAGCGACGAGAAGAGCATGCCGGTCAGGTAGAACCGGAAGACCGGCAGCTCAAGAGAAGAGAACATCCGGGGCCACCGCCGCGCGGCCGCGGCATGCTCCGCCTCCATGCCGCGCATCATAGGCGTTTGTCCGGGAAGTTGCCAAGTGAACTATTTGCGTTCCGACCGGTTTTGTGCGGCGCGCGCGCTGCGCGGAGGGAGCGCGGACCGGTCCGTCGGCGCGCTCCGCCTGCGGCACCCGGCGCTTTGTGCCGGCAGGGGAGGCGCGGCCAGGTCAGCCGGCTGCGGGGGCGTTCCGCACTTCCTCCTTCGGCGGCAGCTTGAGGAGGCGGGCCGCATTTTCGCCCAGCATGAGGTCAACCTCTTCTTGGGTGAAGGTATAGCCGAACCAGCGGCCGATCGTCGGGAGATTGCGCCAGATGAACATCCATTCGCCGTCGCCGTTATCCGCCCCGTCGCGCCCGAGGGGATTGTCGGTGCCGTTGACGATCTTCTCAGCGCCGACATACGACTTCATGACATGGATGCGCCGGATCAGTTCCGGCACGTCCTTGAGCGCGCCCCACAGGTGCCACTCCGTGGGGTCGAGATACACATTCTCGTGGCGCGCTGCGACGATCACCGCTTGCTCCCAACCGTAGGTCGAGAAGAAGGGCGACTCGACGCCGGCGTGGCCGAGGATCACTTTCAGTTCGGGATACTGGCGGCACACTTGCCCCCAGTGGATCGGCTCGCACCAACTGACTCCCGCCTGGGTGTGCGAGAGGATCGGCACATCGAGCTCGATCGCCTTCTCGATAATCGGCTTGACGCAGTCATCCCACGGGTAGAACCCCATTGGGGGGTAGAGCTTAAACCCCTTTGCGCCGTCCTCCTTCACCCAGCGCTCGAACTTCTCGGCGGCGCCGGGCCGGCGCGGGTCGATGCCGCAGAACCACATCAGGCGGTCGGGGTGGTTGCGGACCGCTTGGGCGGTGCCCGCGTTGATCTCGTCAATCGTGTTGTCCGCCTCGACCCCGTAGCCGATCGACCAGTCCACGACTTGGATCACTCCCATATCCATCCCGAGGCGGTCGAGGATCTTGACGTTCAGATTGCCCGACGGGTCCATGAAGCCGTTGCCGACGCGCGGCCGGATCGTCATCGGGTCGACCGGCGGACGGCGGCGTTTCGCGGCGCGGATCGCCATGTTCATCTTGTGCGGCTCTGGCAGCCAGCCGTAGTCCCACATGTGAGTATGGATATCGATGACCCAAGGCATGGTACTCCCTCCCACTCGCGCTCAGGATAGCTCGCCGGCCGTGTCGGGGCAACGTGGCTCAGCGGCGCAGCCGCTCGACCGCGCGCTGCAGCCATCCCGCGATGCCGCCCGGCCGGCGCACCGCCACCGCTTCAACGAAGCGCATCGCCTCGCGGAAGCCGAGCTTGCGGTAGACCGCTTGGGCGGGGGCGTTGGCCGCGCTCACGTTGAGGACGATGTCGCGGCAGCGGTCGAGGATCGCGAGGATGACCGCGCTGGTCACCTGCGTCGCAAAGCCGCGGCCCCGATAGGCAGGATGGGTGAAGACGTTGCCGACGGCGCCGAGGCGCTCCGTCGGGTTGATGAAATGGGTGCCGGCGACTGCGACGAGCCGGCCGCCATCGAAGATGCCGTAGTACACCCCGTCGGCGACGTGCTGGCGGGAGATATAGCCGCCCGCGCCGAGACGATAGAGCCGATTGATCTGGTCGAGGTCGGCCGGCGAGAGCCGCGTCGCTGAGCCGGCAGGGCGGAAGCGCCCGGCGGTCACCGCCATGCGGATCATCTCCTCGCAGGCGGTGATGCGGTAGCGCGGGCGCAATGCCGCAATGAGTGCGGCTGGACCGCTAAAGTACAGCTCGGCGGGCAGGTCGAGCCGCCGGAGGACCGCCGACAGCCCTGCCGCCGTGCCGGAAGCCCACAAGCTGACGCCGTGCCCGAGCCGCTGGAGACCGACAAGAGTGTCGCCCGCCAAAAACCATTCACCCCGAGGCTGACCCCGTGGGTCGACATCCCCGAGCGGGTAGGCTGCTCCGATCCGGTCGGCGCGCAGCAGCCGCAGCACCTCGTCCGGGTCGTGCAGGCGAACGACCGCCGGCCGGACCCAGAGCGGAGCGCGGACGACGAGATCGGCCATCGCCGCCTCAGATGGCGTCGACCAGCGTGAAGTTGCGGAACTCTTCGTAGCGTTCGCGGATCTGCGCCGGCGTCAGGTCGCGCAGCGCGCGCAAGGAGAACTCTCCCACCGTGAAGCTTGCCACCACGCTGCCGAAGATAATCGCTTGGCGCATCGTCTTCCGGGAGATCTCGCCGCACTGGTCGAGGTAGCCGAGAAAGCCCCCGGCAAAGCTGTCGCCCGCGCCGGTGGGGTCGCGCACCTCCTCGAGCGGGTAGGCCGGGGCGGTGAAATAGCCATGCTCATCGAACATCACCGCGCCGTACTCTCCCTGTTTGATGACGACCGCTTTCGGCCCGAGTTCGCGCACCTTGCGCGCCCCCGCGATCAAGCTGCTTGTTCCGGCAAACATCCGCAGCTCGGATTCGTTCATGGTCACAATGTCGACCGCGCTGATCATGCGGGTCAGTTCATCCCGCTGGCCCTGGATCCAAAAGTTCATCGTATCCATCATGGTCAACCGGGCATGCGGAACCTGGGCGCGCACCTCATACTGCAAGGTCGGGTCGATGTTGGCGAGAAAGACGGTCGCGACGTCGGTGTAGCCTGGGGGCAGGACGGGATGAAAGTCGGCGAAGACATTCAGCTGCGTATCGAGGGTGTGGGTGACATTCAAGTCATAGTCGTAGCGGCCTGACCAGCGGAAGGTCCGTCCGTCGGCGACTTGCAAGCCGGAGAGGTCGACCCCGCGGGCGCGGAGGAAGTCAAGCTCCTCGAGGGGGAAATCCGTCCCGACGACAGCGACAAGCTTCACCTCGGTGAACAGGCTGGCCGCTGCCGCGAAGTAGACGGCGGAGCCGCCAAGCACCTCGGTCTCTTTGCCAAACGGCGTTTCAACGGTGTCGAGGGCGACCGAGCCGACGACCAGAATACTCATTGGTATGCCGCTCCGATCAGCAGTCCTGAAAGTCCAAAGTCCAATTCAGGACTAAGTCGACTTGTCAAGATACTTGTCGATGAGGAGTCCGTACTTGCGCCGATGTTCCGGCGTAATGTACCGCCGGTCGGTGATGATCGCGAACTCCAGCGCCCGCTCGCATTTACAGTCTCGTTTCATGTCGATCCTTGCGACGACGGACTTGATGATGGCCTGCGCCGTCGCGGTATTCCGGAGCAGGTTTTGGATCACCATATCGATGGTGACGTCGTCGTGGTGCGGGTGCCAGACGTCGTAGTCGGTGGCACAGGCGAGCGTGGCGTAGCACAGTTCCGCTTCGCGCGCGAGCTTCGCCTCGGGCAGCGCAGTCATCCCGATGATATGAGCCCCCCAAGAGCGGTACAGCTCCGACTCGGCGCGGGTGGAGAAGAGGGGGCCTTCCATCACGATCAGCGTTCCGCCGCGGTGGACCGTTGCGCCCGTCTCCTCGGCGCACGCGGCGACAATGGCGCTCAACTCCGCGCAGAAGGGGTCGGCGAAGGCGGCGTGGACGACAATGCCGTCTTCGAAGAAGCTGTTGACCCGGCTCTTCGTCCGGTCGATGATCTGGTCGGGCACGACGAGGTGAAGCGGCGCGATCTCCTCGCGCAGGCTGCCGACCGCGGACACCGACAGCACCTTGCGGACGCCGAGCGACTTGAGCGCCCAAATGTTGGCGCGCACGGGCAGTTCGGTAGGGCTGATGCGGTGGCCGACCCCGTGACGGGGAAGGAAAGCAACGCGCTTGCCCGCAATCTCGCCGATGACAATCCGGTCGCTCGGCTTGCCGAAGGGGGTGTCGATGTCGACTTCCTCCAGTTTGATGAACCCCTCTTCAAGCGCATAGAGGCCGCTGCCGCCGATCACGGCAAATTCTGCGGTCGTCATCTCCCATCCTTTCGCGATCGCGCCGCGACGGCAGCGCGCAGCCCCGGCTCGAACGGCGGGCGGAGAACGGCCACCTCGGTGACGATCGCGCTGACATAGCGGTAAGGCGTGACGTCGAAGGCAGGATTGGCGACGTCGACCCCTGCGGGGGCGACCACGCAGCCGCCGAAGGAGGTCACTTCCTCGGGCCGCCGCTGTTCGATCGGGATCGCGTCGCCAGAGGGGGTGGCGAGGTCGATCGTGCTGGTAGGCGCGGCAACGTAAAACGGGACGCCGTTTTCCTTCGCGAGCACCGCCAGGGTGTAGGTGCCGATCTTGTTCGCGACGTCGCCGTTGGCAGCGACGCGGTCGGCGCCGACGATCACCGCCGAGATCGCGCCTTGGCGCAGGAAATAGCCCGCCATCGTGTCGGTGATTAAGGTGAGCGGGATGCCATCTTGCGCCAGCTCCCAGGCGGTCAGCCGCGCGCCCTGCAGCAGCGGGCGCGTTTCGTCGACGAAAACGCGCCGCACCTTCCCCTGTTCCCATCCGGCGCGGATGATGCCGAGGGCGGTTCCGTAATCGACCGTGGCCAACGCCCCAGCGTTGCAATGGGTGAGCACGGTCGCGCCGTCGGGCAGCAGCGCCGCGCCCCGCTCCCCGATCGCACGGCAGGCGGCGATATCCTCCTCAGCGATCCGCTGCGCCTCGGCGAGCACCGCGGCCCGAACAGCGTCGGGCGTCTCTCCGACGGCGGCGGCGAGCACGCGATCGATCGCCCAGAACAGGTTGACGGCAGTTGGCCGGGTGGCACGGAGCCGGTCGGCGGCGGCGGCGAGGTCGGCCCGCAATGCAGCCGCAGTGGTTGCCCGGCTGGCGCGGGCAGCGAGCGCCAAGCCGAAAGCGGCCGCCGCGCCGATCGCCGGCGCGCCGCGTACCCGCATCTCGCGGATAGCGTCTCCCAAGGCCCGGTCGTCGTCGAACTCGAGCCACACGACCTCATGCGGCAGCCGGGTCTGGTCGATCAGCCGGACCCGGCCATCCCGCCAAGAGACGGTTTGCTCGCGGCGTCCTGTCGTCTGCACCGGCCGCCACCCCCGCTAGAAATGGATGATGCTGACCACTTCACGGCCTTTCAGGCGCTGGCGGCCGTTCAGGAAATCGAGCTCAACGAGAAAGCCGATGCCGACGACATGGCCGCCGAGCAGTTCAACGAGCTGGGCCGTCGCGTTGATGGTGCCGCCGGTGGCGAGCAGGTCGTCGATGATCAAGACGCGCTCGCCGCGCCGGATCGCATCTTTATGGATCTCGAGCGTCGCCGTGCCGTACTCGAGGGTATATTCCTGCGCGATCGTCTCGTGGGGGAGCTTGCCTACCTTGCGGACCGGAACGAACCCCGCGTTCAACGCGAGGGCGATCGGCGCGCCGAAGATGAAGCCGCGGGATTCGACGCCGACCACCCGGTCGATACCCCGCTGCTGCCACGGCTCGGTCATCGCCCGGATAGCCTCGCGGAAGGCGGCGGGGTCAGCGAGGATCGGCGTGATGTCCTTGAAGACAATGCCAGGCTGAGGGAAGTCCGGGATATCGCGCACGAGTGCGTGCCACCACACCGTTTCCGCCATTGAGACCGTCCCCGGACAGTAAGCGTGTCGGGCGCGCTGGGATGCGCGCGGAACCGCAGAACTATAGTCAGCCCGTCCCGATACCGTCAACGTCGCGCCGATCGCCTACACTTTGCCGGTGACCCGCGCTGCCCAACCGCCGCTGCCTGCCCATCCCGATGGCCCGACGGCGGCCGACCTTGTCAAATGCGTGCGCTGCGGACTGTGTCTCAGCGCCTGTCCGACGTATCACCTGCTCGGCCTAGAGACCGATTCGCCGCGGGGACGGATCCACCTCATGCGCGGGCTCGCCGAGGGCCGGCTGGCCTTAACCCCGGGCGTGGTGCGCCACCTGGACCAGTGTCTCGGGTGTCGAGCGTGCGAGACGGTGTGTCCGTCCGAGGTGCCCTTCGGCCGCATGCTCGAAGCAACGCGGGCGGTCATCGCTGACCGCCGCCCGACCCCGGGCTGGCGCGGCCGTCTCCAGCGGTTCGCCCTGCGCCAGCTCCTCCCTGCGCCGCGGCGCCTGCAGGCAGTCGGCGTAGTCCTCTGGGCGATGCAGCGGCTTGGCCTCCTGCAGGCCGCCGCCCGCTTGCCGGGGTGGGTGGGCATGGCCGCCGCGCTCGTGCCTCCGCTTCCGTCGCGTCCCTCCCGTCCGCCTGCTGGCCGGCGCGCCGCGCTGGGGCCGCGGCGCGGGCGCGTGATCCTCTTTCAGGGCTGCATCATGCCGATCCTGTTTGGCGACGTAATGCGGGAGACGGAAGAGGTGCTCCAGCGCAACGGCATGGACGTCGTGATCCCGGCGGGGCAGACATGCTGCGGCGCCCTGATGGCGCACGCGGGCGAGCGGCGGCTCGCACAAGCGCTGGCGCGCCGAAACATCGAGGCGTTGGCCGGCGACGACCCGATCGTCGTCAACGCTGCCGGCTGCGGCGCGATGCTCAAAGAGTATGGCGAACTCCTCGCCGCTGACCCGGCCTATGCGTCTCGGGCGGCTGCCTTTGCCGCTCGCGTTCGCGACGTGACCGAACTGCTGGACGCGGTCGGGCTGACGGCGCCGCTCGGCCGTCTCGAGCGGACGGTCACATATCAAGATGCCTGCCATCTCCTCCATGGGCAAGGGATCCGCCGTCAGCCGCGTCAGCTCCTCAGCCGGATCCCGGGGCTTCGCCTCGTTGAGCTGCCCGCCAGCGACCGCTGCTGCGGCAGCGCCGGAATCTACAACCTAACCCATCCGACCCTCGCCCGCGCGCTCGGCGAGCAGAAAGTCGACGCCATCCTCCACACCGGGGCCGACACCGTTGCAGTCGGCAATCCGGGCTGCCTGATCCAGATCGGCGCCGGACTGCGTGCCCGCCGCGCGCGGGTGCAGGTCGCTCATCCCATCTCCCTCCTCGCGGAAGCGGCGCGGCGCAGTCTCGGCGCGTAGTCCGGGCACGCCCAGCCGCCGACGGCCTCCTCCCAAGTGGCTAGCGGTGCCGCTGGCCGCTCCCGCCGCGGCGGCACCCGAGACCGCGATCGTCCGCCAATATTATGAAAAGAAATGGCGCAGTCGTGTCAGGGCGAGGCGCGCACAATTTTTATGACAACTTTCTGCCGCCCGGCAACTGTTCACTATATTTACGTCAAGCAGAGATCTATCTTCACGGCGACGTGCTTTCCGAAAGTTTTATGACAAGAATGCGCGATCGCGCAGTGAGCAAAGAGCGCAGTGAATGTCCGGCGGCGGAGCGTGGCGGCCGGAGGGGGGAGAACTGCGGCAGGGACTACGCGGTGGCCGTCCGCCACGCCCGGATCAGGCGGCCGAAGAAGCCGGCCAGTTCTTCTTCGCTCATCGACAGCGCCTCGGCGGGCAGGACGAGGCTGAGCGCCGGAGGGTCGCTTCGCGTTCCCTCGGCGGCCACCGCGCGCGGCTGCGCCGTTCGGGTCCGCCGGCTGGCGCTGCCCGGTTCGGCCGTCCGTCGGAGCTCGGCCGTCCGCTCATCGTGGCTGTCAGCGCGCTCGATGCCGACTTGGAACCCCGCTGCCCGCGCTAATTCGAGGAAGAAGCGCGTCGCCTTCGCCGCCATCTCGGGCTGGAGGCCGAGGTCGGCGAGGAAGTGGTTGTAGATGTCGTCGCGGGTTGCGGCGCGGAGGTCCAGCTTGCGGAAGAGGGTCGGATACGCATCGCGGACGATCTGCTGCAGGTTGAGCAGCTGGACCGCGCCCCGCGCTTTCAGCAGGCGCGCCCGTTCCGTCGGGCGCCCCTCCTCATCGATCAGGCCGAGGTAGCGCAGCGCGCCGACGACCTTGTATTCGTTGCCGCGCGCAATCCCGTGCGAGCGCAGCAGCTCTTGGTCGACGATGCTCGGCGAGGTGCGCTGGAGCAGGCGCAGCCCTTCCAGCATCCCTTTCGCCGGGCCGTAGGGCGGGGTCCGCCGAACCGCTTCGGTCGCCATCAGCCAACCTCCTTCATCTCCTGCATCTCCAGTCCACCGCAGTGTACCACGGTCTCAGGGAAGAATGGAACCCTATTGAGACTTTTTGGGACTACAAGAAACTAGCCACATTGGACTGCGATTGCTGTCTCTCTTAGTCCGAAATATTCTGGACGGACTGGACTCGCCTTAGCTGTCGGCGCGCAGGTGTCAGCGGCCGTGGGGAGATGGCGGGGAGGGCGAGATTGCCGAGAGTGCGAGGAAGTGCGCGGCGCGGAGACCCGGCGTTGGAGAGGGCGCGAGCTTGGGGATGGTGCCGTGCTCGCGCCGCAGGCCGGCTCTCGCGCTGCAGCGCCGCCCAATGCCGGGCAAGGTCGGCAGGGGAAGCGCCGCTCAGCGCCGCGTAATGCTGTGCACTGCTGCGATGATGTGCACAAATTGCAAAGAAATTGCCCAATTTATAAGGCTTGCACAGATTTGGATCTCTGCTGTGCACGGGACAACGGCGGAGGCGCGATCGTCCCACCCTGTGCGGCAAAGGCCGCTCGCTCAGGGCGCTGCCCTGCTCAGCCAGCGCGCGAGCGCTAGAGCGCAGCGACGCGCTGCGCCAGCTCTGCCATCCTCGCCCCGACGCGATTCCGGCCAGCCCCGGGCCGGAACTTGCCGATCGTGCCGTGGCGCGTCTCGCGAACAGTCCGGGCGCGAGTGTCAAGTGTGGCAGCGCGCGTTCCGTTTGCGCGAGCGGAGATGCAGCGGACGACGGCGCAACCGCCGGCGGCAGCGGGCGGCGCGGCTGCAGGGCCGCCCGCGAGGCACTCCGAACCGCGACGGCCGGAGCGGCGGTCAGGCGCGGGGGGGATCGCCGAAGAAGGAAGCGCGCTCAAACGCCTCAGGAAGCAGTGAGCGCACGCTCCGCCGGATGGGGTCGCGCGCGTCCACGGCAGCGATCAGCACGCTCGGCGCGTCTCGCTGGTCGTGCGCCCACAGCTCCCAGAGCACTTGTCGACAGGCGCCGCAGGGGGGGACTGCAGAGGGAGCGGCGACGATCGCAATCGCCGTAATGGCGCGCTCTCCCGCCGTGACAGCCGCGCCGACGGCGACCCGCTCAGCGCAGAGCGTCAAGCCGAACGACGCATTCTCGACGTTCGTGCCGCGGTAGATCTGGCCGCTTGCGCCGCGCACAGCCGCGCCGACTGCGAACCCGCTGTAGGGGCTGTAAGAAGCAGCGCGGGCAGCGCGCGCCGCCGCGAGCAGGCGCGCTTCGTCTGCCCGGTCAATCGCCATGGCTCGCGGTGTCCCGCGCCGGCTCGCGGGGAGCGTCGGGCAGCGTGATGCGGACCGAGCGGATGCCGCGGCCAGACACCTCGTTCACTTCGAAGGTGATCCCGTCGATGACGACCGTGTCGCCCACCTCTGGCGCCTCGCCGAGCCGGTCGGTGACGAGGCCGCCCACGCGGTCCACTTCCTTCTCGTCGAAGCGATGGCCGATCAGGTCGCTCAGGTCGTCCAACGACATGCGGCCGGAGACGATCACCTCTTTGCCCTCGCGCACCCACGTCACATCCACGACCGGCGCGTCATATTCGTCCTGGATTTCGCCGACGATTTCCTCGATCAGGTCTTCGATTGTCACCAGCCCTTCCACGCCGCCGTATTCATCCGCGACGATGGCGAGGTGCTTCTTCCGCTCCTGCAGCGCATGAAGCAGCTGGTCCACGCGCATGCCGGGCGGAATGATGTACGGCTCGCGCGCGATATCGCGCAGGGTGAACGGCTCGCCGCTGATCAGCTTCGCGAGGAGATCTTTGGCGTACACCACGCCGACGATGTGGTCGATGGTATCGGTGTAGACGGGAATGCGGCTGTAGCCGCTCTGCACGATCAGTTTGGCGAGGTCGAGCGGGTCGCTCTCAATCGGCGCGCACACCATCGCGACGCGCGGCGTCATCACCTCGCGCACCGTCGTATCTTCCAGTTCGAAGATGTTGTCGATCATGTCGAGCTCATCGGCTTGGATGACGCCCTGTTCGCGGCCGACACTGAGCAGCAGATGCACCTCTTCCTCGCTGACAAGGAGCGACGCTTGCCCGCCGCGCCGCCATCCGAAGGGCCGCAGCAGCAGGCCGGTGATCCATTCCAAGGCACGGACGATCGGCAGCAGCGCTACCGAGAGGGCGTAGACCGGCCGGCCGACCAGCCGCGCGATGGCCTCCGGCCAGAGCCCGGCGATCGCTTTGGGGATGATCTCGCCGATCACCAAGAGGAGGAGCAGCACAATTCCGATGCCGGCGACGAGCGCCCAGGGGCCGATCAGGGCCGACCACCACTCGATCGCGAGCTGCGCTCCCACCGCCGCCGAGACGACGCTCGCGAGCACATTGACAAAGATGATGGCGCTCAGCACTTGGCCCGGGCGCTCAAGGAGCGCCTTGACCACTTCCGACTTCGCTTCGCTCTGCTCGAAGGCGCGTCGAGCGCGCAGCCGGTTCGACGAGAGGATGGCCGCCTCCGCAAGCGAGGCAAAAGCGTTGACGAGGATCCCAAGAAGGACGACCGCTACGCCGAGGCTCGTCGGGATCACGGCGCGGCGTCTCCCGCAATCCGCTGGAACGACTCGACGACGCTTCCCGGCGGAAGGACCGCCCGCCGAATGTCGGCGGCGCGGACCGTCGCTCCGTCGCCGATGACGGCATCTTCGAGGATGGCGTGTGGACCAATGCGGCAGCCGCGTCCGACCCGCGTCCGCCCGAGGAGGAGCGAGCCGGGCAGGATCACCGTGTCAAAGCCGACCTCCACATCGATGTCGATCACCGTAGTTTCCGGGCTGATGAGCAGCACGCCGCGCTCGAGCAGACGGCGCCGGATGCGCTCGCGGAGGACGGCCTCGCTGCGCGCCAGTTCGGTCCGGTCGTTGATGCCGGCCACGGCGAGCGCGTCGTGGGTAGTCACGGTGGTCAGCGTCTCTTCGGCGGCGGCGAGCGCGACGAGGTCGGTGAGGAAGAGTTCGCCCGTCGCGCTCGGCCGCAGCGACTCCAGCCGCGGCCAGAGCCATTCGCCGGCAAAGGCATAGAGCCCGGTGTTCCACTCGCGGATCGCCCGCTCCTCCTCGCTCGCGACCCGCTCCTCGACGACCGCCACCGGCCGGCCGCCGCGCCGGACGACCCGGCCGAGCCCGGTCGGGTCGCCGTGGTCACACGTCAACAGGGCCATGGCCGCGCCCGCCTCACGCCGCGCCCGGTGCAGCGTTGCAATCATGTCTGGCGGGACGAGCGGAACATCCCCATAGATTATGACAAGATCTTCCGTGCCGGTGAAAGCGGACCGAGCTTGGAGCAGGGCGTGGCCGGTGCCGAGCTGGTCCGCTTGGAGGACGAACTCGCGCTCGGGAAAGACGGCGCGGACGTGGTCGGCGCCGTAGCCCAGAACGAGAACGGTACGGGACGCGCCGGCGGCGTCGAGGGCGGCGAGGACATGGCCAAGCAGCGGGCGGCCGGCGAGCGGCTGGAGCACCTTCGGGAGCGGCGACCCGAAGCGCGTTCCGCGGCCGGCCGCTAAGACGACCGCCGCGAAGGGAGAGGGAGGCTCCTCACTCACGGGCGGACTGCGATCGCGTCGATCTCAATGCGGGCGTCGCGGGGAAGCCGCGCCACCTGCACCGTTGACCGCGCCGGCGGATCGACAGGGAAATACTCGCCGTAGACGGCATTAACGGTCGCGAAGTCGTCCAAATCGGCGAGAAAGATCGTCGTCCGCACCACGTGCCGAAGATCGAGCCCGGCCGCAGCGAGCACGGCGCGCACGTTTTCCATCACCCGCCGCGTTTGAGCGGCGATGTCGCCATCGACAAGCTGTCCTGTTGCCGGGTCAAGCGGGATCTGGCCGGAGAGGAAGAGGAAGCGGTCCCAGCCGACGGCCTGGGAATACGGCCCGATTGCAGCGGGGGCAGCGGAAGTGGCAATGATCTGGCGGTCCACGCGGTCCTCAGCTCCGTTTTGAAGGCACGCTTGACCATATTGTAGAATGAGGCGACCTGACGTCAACCCCGGCCCGTTCCGCTCGGCTCTGGCAGCGCCGGCCGTTCATCTTCAGGGCCTTCCGGCGACCGCCGGCCGCTCCGCCAACGCGCGGCGCGTCCGGCAAGCTACCGCGAGGGTGCGAGCAAGTGACCAGCGACGAGATCCGCGAAGCGTTCTTGCGCTACTTTGAGCGCAACGGGCATACCCGCGTTCCAAGTTCCTCCCTCATTCCCGGCAACGACCCGACCCTGCTCTTTACCAATGCCGGGATGGTCCAATTCAAAGAGGTGTTCCTCGGCCTTGAGGAGCGTCCGTACCGCCGAGCGACGAGTGTCCAGCGGTGTGTCCGTGCCGGCGGCAAGCACAACGACCTCGATAATGTCGGCCGCACCGCCCGCCATCACACCTTCTTCGAGATGCTCGGCAACTTCTCCTTCGGCGACTACTTTAAGGAAGACGCTATCCGCTTCGCCTGGGAGTTTGTCACCGTCGAGCTCGGGCTCGACCCGTCGCGGCTCTGGGTGACGGTCTTCCGCGAGGACGACGAGGCGGCCGAGCTGTGGCAGCGCATCGCCGGCTTGCCCCCAGCGCGCATCGTCCGCTTGGGCGAGAAGGATAACTGGTGGGCAATGGCCGAGACGGGCCCGCAAGGGCCGTCGTCCGAGCTCCTCATCGACCGGGGCGCGGAGCGCGCGTGCGGTCCAGACTGCGGCATCGGCCGCTGCGACTGCGACCGCTGGCTCGAATTCTGGAACCTCGTCTTCATGCAGTACGACCGCGATGCCAGCGGCCGCCTCACTCCGCTCCCGAAGCCGTCGATCGACACGGGGATGGGCCTCGAGCGCATCGCCGCGATCGTTCAGAACGTTGAAAGCAACTGGGAGACCGACCTCTTTCAGCCGATCATCGCCCGCATCGAAGCGCTCTGCCGCCGCCCGTACGACCGCGGCGAGGCCGGCTTCCCCTTCCGGGTGATTGCCGATCATGCGCGCGCCTGCACCTTTTTGATCTGCGACGGCGTCCTGCCGAGCAATGAGTGGCGCGGCTATGTTCTGCGCCGGATCTTGCGGCGCGCCGTGCGCTTCGGGCGCAAGCTCGGCATGGAGGGGCCGTTCCTCGCCGAGGTTGCCGACGCTGTCGTCGACCGGATGGCCGGCGCCTATCCGGAACTGGTGAAGCGGCGCGACTTCATTCGCCGGGTAATCGAACTCGAAGAAGAGCGGTTTGGGCGGACGCTCGCCGCCGGCCTCCAGCTGCTGGACACCCTGATCGTCGCTGCCCGGCGGGACGGACGCGCCACCCTCGCGGGCGAAGACGCGTTCCGCCTCTACGACACCTACGGTTTCCCTCGCGAGCTGACCGAAGAGGTCGCGGCCGAGCACGGCGTCACTGTCGACCGGGCCGGCTTCGACGCCGCCCTCGCGCGCCAACGCGAGCAGTCCAAGGCGAGCGCCCGTTTCCGCGGCGCCGGCGTGGAACGCTTCAACGCCCTCGAGTTGCCGGAGCTGCGCTTTGTCGGCTACGACCGCCTCATCCACACTTCGCCGATCGTCGCGCTGCTGCGCGAGGGCGAGCCGGTCGATGCTGCGGCCGAGGGACAGGAAGTCGAATTGCTGGTGCGCGAGACGCCCTTCTATCCGGAGGGGGGCGGCCAAGTCGGCGATACCGGCACCGTCCGAACCGCGACGGGCGTCGCGACCGTGCTGGACACTCAGCGGCCGGCGCCCGAGATCATTGTCCATCGCGCAGTCATCGACTCGGGCTTTCTTGCCGTCGGCCAAGAGGCGCGGCTGGAGGTCGACGCGCCCCGGCGCGCCAACATCAAGCGCAACCATACCGCCACCCACCTGCTCCATGCCGCGCTGCAGGAGGTGCTGGGACCGCACGCGCGCCAAGCAGGCTCGCTCGTCGCTCCCGACCGGCTGCGCTTCGACTTCACCCACCTCGCCCCCGTCTCTGACGAGGAACTGCGGCAGATCCAACGCTGGGTGGCGCGGCGGATTTACGAAGATTTGCCGGTTACCCCCGCCTACGCGCGCTACGATGAGGCGATTGCTGCCGGCGCCATTGCGCTCTTCGGCGAAAAATACGGCGATACCGTCCGCACGATCTGCATTCGTCGTCCTCCCGAAGAAGAGCTCGAGGTGGGGGTGCCGTGCGCGAGCTTGGAATTGTGCGGCGGCACGCACTGCGACCGGACGGGTGAGATCGGCCCGTTCGTGATCATCTCGGAGGGGAGTGTCGGCTCCGGCATCCGGCGGATTGAGGCGGTGACTGGGCCCGCGGCTGAAGAAGCGATCCTCGAGCGCATGGGCGTGTTAGAGAGCGTGGCGCGGCGGCTGAAGGCGGCGCCGACCGAGGTCGAAACGCGGGTCGCGAGCCTGCAGGCTGAACTGGCTGCCGAACGCCGGCGGGTCGAGCAGCTCGAACGCGAACTGGCGCGTCGCGAAATCGAGGCGCTCCTTCAGCGCGCAGAGCAGGTGAACGGCGTCACCCTGCTCGCCTCACGCGTCACAGCGTCGCGTCCTGAAGCGCTGCGCGAGATGACGGATTGGCTGCGCGAGCGCTTGAAGAGCGCGGTGATCGTTCTCGGCGCGCAGATCGGCGACCGGCCCTACTTCATTGCTGCGGTCACGCCCGACCTCGTCGCGAAAGGCTATCACGCAGGAGAGATTGTCCGTCAGGCGGCGCTGCTCGCCGGCGGCGGCGGCGGCGGCCGGCCCGAGCTTGCCCAAGCCGGCGGCAAAGACCCGACGAAGATCGAAGAAGCGCTTCGGGCGGCGCGCCAGGCGGTGCAGCGGATATGACGAAGGGAGCCGGCGGCAGCCGCGGCTCGTCCTCTCCATACGCTCTCGGCCACGACCAGCCGTCTGCCGGACCCCTGAGCAGCGCCCCGACTGTGCTCCCCGTCGAGCCTGACGACGATATCGGCTCGCTGCGCGAAAAACTTGACCTCGCCGAGAGCCGTCGCGTGGTGCTCGTCGTTCCGCGCAGTGCCCGCCTCTTTCGCAACCCCGTCCGGCTGAAACTGCTCCGTCGCTATGCGCGCCAGGTCGCGCGCGAGGTTGCGATCGTCGCTGAGGATGGCGAGGTGCGGCGCTTGGCGCGGGCAGAAGGGTTCCGCGTTGCGCGCTCTGTTGAGGCGGTTTCTTTTGCTCCGGGCGCCCGGTCGCTCGCGTTGCCGGCGATTTCGCCGGCGGGGCTGATCGCCGGCGGTGCGCTCCTCGCCCTCATCCTGCTCGCCTGTTCGACCGCGTCGGCGCTTCTCGTGCCGAGCGCGACGGTCGAGATCGCGCCCGTCGCCACGCCGGTCACCGAGGTGCTGACCGTCCGCGCCTCGCGCCAAGCGCGCGGGGTCAATGCCGACCAGCGCACCGTGTCAGCGCGGCTGGTGACGGCGGAAGCCGAGGCGTCGGATACAACCGAGGCGACGGGGAGAAAATCGGCCCCGACCGAACGCGCCAAAGCCCGGGTCACGATCACCAATCGGAACCCGCAGGACGGGCAGTTCACCCTTCCGCGGGGGACGCTGGTGCGGACACTGGGCAACATCCAGTTTGCGCTTGATGACGCCGTCGTAGTGCCCGCTTCCCCGGCGCCCGTGCAGGTAGGAGTGACAGCGGTGGAGCCCGGCGTCTCTGGCAATGTCGCTGCCCGCGCTATCACCGCCTTCTCCGACCCGGCGCTGAACACCCGGGCGACCGTGGTCAATGAGCAGCCGGCGACGGGCGGGGCTCAGAGCGAAACCCCCTTCGTTACGCTTGCCGACCGCAATCGGCTGCGCCAGACGGTGATCGAAAAGCTTCGCGCCGCAGGCTATGCCCAGCTGTATGATACGAAGCGTCCCAACGAGTCGATCTACCGCGAGACGGTGCAGGTGACGGTGGTCGAAGAGACGTTCGACCGGCTGCTCGACGAAGAAGCGAGCACCGTCACAATCCGAGCGCGAGCGCGGGTCTCCGCGATCGCTTTCACGTCGGACGATGTTCTCGAGCTTGGACAGCGGGTCGCGCGCGCGCAGGTGCCGCCGGGCCAGCAGATCCTGCCGGGCAGTCTTACCGTCGCGCCCCTTGGGCTGGTGGGGGCAGACGACGATGCGGTTTCCTTTAATTTAAGCGTGACGTATCTCGCTATTCCCCAGATCGACGAGGCGCAGATCAAATCGGCAATTGCGGGGCAGCCGGTCGGTCAAGCTGAGCGCTATCTCGCTTCCACGCTCCAGCTTCGCCGCCCGCCGACGATCTCGGTCTGGCCGGGCGGTCTGCCGTGGCTGCCGCGCTTGACCCAGCGCCTTGAGCTGAGGATCGTTGGCAGCTGAACGGATTGGCCGCTGGCTGGCAGTGGACCTTGGCGACCGCCGCATCGGCGTGGCGGTATCGGACGAGCTCGGGCTGATCGCCACCCCGCTGGCGGTCCTGCCGGCGCGCGGCCGGCGCGTCGACATCCCCGCTCTCCTCGCTCTCGCCGAACGCGAGGGCGTCGTCGGCATCGTTGTCGGGCTTCCCATCCGCGATGACGGAGCGCGCACCGAGCAGACGGCGAAAGCGGAGCGGTTTGCGCGCCGCTTGGCTGCGGCAACCGCGCTCCCCGTCTGTTTGCACGACGAGCGCTACACCACCTGGGAGGCGCAGCAGCGCCGTCTCGGGCGGCGGCGCGGCCCGGACGATGCCGAGGCGGCGGCGGTGCTGCTGGAGAGCTTTCTTGCCGACCGACAGTTTCTCAAGGCAGGAGGGTGATGGGGCGCGTCATCGCTGGCGGCATTGTGATCGCGGCGCTCTCCTTCTGCGCGTGCCTAGCGGCAGCGCTGGGGCCGCTGCTTGCGAGTGAGGCAGGGCGCAGCGCGGTTATCGACCTGCTCGACCGCCCGGCAGCGCTCGACCCGACCCCGATCGCGTTCACCGTCGAGCCGGGGGACGACGCTGGCACCATCGCGCGCCGGCTGAAGGAGCAGGGGCTGATTGGGGATGAGCGGCTCTTCCGCTATCTTGCGAGCGCGACCGGACTTGGCGTCGCGATCCAAGTCGGCCAGTATGAACTGCGGCGCGACATGACAAGCCGCGCCATCCTCGAAAAGCTCGCTCGCGGCGAGGTCCTGCTTCGCACGTTTACGGTGCCGGAGGGATGGCAGGCGCTCCAAATCGTAGAAGGGCTCGAAAAGCAGGGGGTCGGCGACCGCGCAGCGCTGTCAGCGGCCCTTGCCCAGCTCACGGCCTCCCCGCCGCCGGGAACGCTCGCGGCTGCCCGCCCGCCCGGTCAGTCGCTCGAAGGCTATCTCTTTCCTGAGACCTATCGCCTCGCGCGCGATGCAACGCCCATCGAGGCGCTCACGCTCATGCTGCGCCAGTTGGACGAAGCGTTTACGCCGGAGCTGCGCGCTGCGGTCGCGGCGCGCGGGCTCACGCCGCATCAGGCACTGACGCTCGCGTCGATTGTCGAACGCGAGGCGGTGAAGGCGGAGGAGCAGCCGATCATTGCCGCCGTCTTCCTGAACCGGCTGCGTCTCGGCATGCCCTTGCAGGCCGACCCGACGGTTCAATTCGCGCTTGCGCTCGACCCGGTCCGGCGTGCTCGCGACGGCTACTGGAAGAAGGACCTGACGGTCGAGGACCTCGCGATCGACTCCCCCTACAACACCTATCGCGTGCCGGGGTTGCCCCCCGGGCCGATCTGCAGCCCGGGGCTGGGAGCGCTGCGCGCAGTGGCGAAGCCGGCCGAGGTCGACTACCTCTACTTCGTCGCGCGCCCGGATGGCTCCCATGCCTTCGCCCGCACCCTCGCTGAGCACAATGCGAACGTTGCGCGCTATCAACGGTAGCGCGGGGAGGAAAAGATGGCGCTCCGGCGCTTCCAGCGGGACGAACTCGGCGGGCGGCTTGCGCGCTTGTGGGACGAGGCGCGCGCCGCCGGCAACGAGCCGCGCTTTCTCGAGGTTGTCGCCAACGCTCCGAATGTCGCCGACTTCTATTTCGACCGCTTCTACGGCGAGCTGTTTTTCCGCGGCATCGCGCCACGGCGGGTCAAGGAGCTGGTCCGGCTGCGGCTGAGCATCCTCCACGGCTGCGCCTCCTGAAACCGCTCGAACACCGTCTCGGCGAGACGGGCGGGGATCAGCGACGACGAGATCGACGCGCTCTGGCGCAACGAGCGCGCCCCGTTTACTGACGGAGAGAACGCGGCCCTTGAACTGGCGAGCCTCCTCTCGAATGCCACGCCGGACGGCCCGATCGAGGAGGATCTGCTTGCCCGCCTGCAAGCCGAATTCAGCGACGGGCAGATCGTCGAGATCGCGGTGGTCTGCGCGGTCCTGACGGGAATGGCCAAGCTGCTCTTCGCCTTCGACCTTGGGGAACGGGAGGACTTCTGCGCCTTCCCGGGCCACGGCTGGACGGCTGGCGAAGAACGCTCCGACGGCCGCGCCGGTTCGCCCTAAGAGCGCCGAACCGGGGAGCGAGCAGCGCGGCTGTTCCGTTCGCTGGGCGAGAAGCGCGCGCCTTGCGCGGCGGCCTTGCTGCCGCGAGCGGGGCTGGCTATGCGTTCGCGGCGCGCGCCGCGCTGCCCTGCTCGGCCGCCGCCACGAAGCGCGCTGCCGCTTCCTGATGCGCCAGCAGATAGAGATGAACGAAGCTGCCGAGGACCCGTCCGCTGCTGAAGCCTTCGACAGCCTCGCTTCCGGCGAGACGCCAGGCCGGCAGGGGGCTTCCCTCCATGCGCGCGTAGTGAAACTCGTGGCCGCGCAGCCGCCAGCCGGGCAGCGCTACCGGGCTCTCCCGGAGCGCGATGACCTCCCGATAGCCGAGGACGGGACGGTCGGCGAGGACGGCCTGACCGGGCAGGAGCCCCACCATCGCAGCGCGTCGGTCCCCAATGACGAGGGCTTGGGCAAGGTACATATAGCCGCCGCACTCGGCCACAATCGGTCCGGGGAAGGCGCGGATCGCTTCGCGCATCGGCCGATTGGCCGCGAGCGCCTCGGCATGCAGTTCGGGATAGCCGCCTCCGAAGTAGAGCGCATCGACCGCCGGCAGCTGCGCGTCGGCAAGGGGGCTGAACGGCACGATCTCGGCGCCAAGCCGGCGCAGCAGCTCCCGCGTCTCGGGGTAGGCAAATTGGAACGCAGCATCCTCGGCCCAGCCGATCCGGACGCGCGGCGGCTGCGGCTCTGGAAAGACCGCCGCCGCCGGGGGCAGGGGGCCGGCGCTCCGGGCGAGACGCACGAGAGCCGCAACGTCGAGGTGGCGGCCTGCCGCACGCAGCGCCTCTTCCGGGATCGCCATTTCGCCGGCCAAGATAAGCCCGAGATGGCGCTCCGGCAGATGGAGCTGGGGGTCGTTTGGCAGCCAGCCGACGAGCGGCAGGCCGACCGCTGCCAGCGCCTCGCGCAGCAGGTCGGCGTGCCGCTCCGAGCCGACCCGGTTCGCGATGACGCCGCCGACCTGCACCCGCCGGTCGAAGGCGGCAAAGCCGTGCGCCACGGCCGCGATGCTGCTTGCCATCCCGCTCGCGTCGACGACGAGCAGGACGGGCGCGTTGAGAGCGGCGGCAAGGTCCGCCGTCGACCCCGCGCTCCCGGCGCCGGCGCGGCCGTCGAACATGCCCATCACCCCCTCCACGACGGCGATGGTCGCCCCGCGCATCGCCTCGGCAAACAGTCCCCGCGTCTGGCTGGGGGTGAGAAACCAGGTATCGAGGTTGTACGGCGTCCGCCCTGCCGCTGCGCCAAGATGGGAGGGGTCGATATAGTCTGGCCCCGCCTTGAACGGCTGGACGCGCTCGCCGGCGCGGCGAAGCGCCGTGATCGCGACGAGAGCGACCGTCGTTTTGCCGGCGCCGGAGCTTGGGGCCGCGAGGACGATGCGGGGAACGGTGCGCATGGCGGCTCCGCTGTCGGGCAGCATATGACCGAGGGCTGCCTGCTCGCGCTGAGCGGGGATTGTAGCCCGCTGCTGCCGCAGTTGACAGCGGCGCGCCCTCGCTCTACCCTGCGCTGCCATGAGCGATGTGCGCCGGATGCAGCGCGCCTACGCGATGATCCGGGAGCTGACGCTGCCGACGACGCTGCCGGTGAGCGGGCAGCTGCCGGGCGTGGTGGATATCCACGTCCATGTTGGCGTCGGACTGATCGACCCGCTCGAGCTGGGGCTGCGCGCCACTGCGGCGGGAATGCGCGCAATCGTCTTCAAGACCCCGTCGCCGACCCTCGACCTCGCCCTCACGGTGAATGCGGCGCTGCGTCGCCTCGCCGCCGGCCAGACGCCCGTCGAATGTATCGGCGGCGTCGTGCTCGAAACGGCCGGCCCGCCCCACGCCGCCGCGGCAAGGCGGTGGCTGGAGAAAGGCGCTCGCGTTGTCTGGTTCGCGACCGGCTCGAGCGCCAACCATCGGGAGCGCGCCCATGGCCTGCCCCGGCGGACAGCGCGCCGAAGCGGTCAGTATGTCCTGAAGGGCGGCGCACTGATCCCCGAGGCGATCGAGGTGATCGAGACCGCCCTCGAGTTTGGGGCAGCGCTCTCCTTCGGCCACCTCTCGCGCGAGGAGCTGGTCGCGCTCGCCCGTGAAGCGGAGCGTCGCGGGCTGACGCGGGCATTCGTGGACCATCCGCTCAATCCCGTAATGGGCCTCGCTGTCGACGATTGCGCGCGTCTCGCCAGCCACGGCGTTTGGCTGAATTTCACAGCTGCCGAGCTGTCGCCGATGTTTGGCGTCGACCCCGCCGAGATGGGGCGGGCGATCCGGGCGGCGGGGGTGGACCGGGTCGTGCTCTCCTCCGATGCCGGCCACCCAACGATGGCCGACCCGGTTGAGGCGATGCGCATGTGGCGCGCAATCGCCCTCTGGCAAGGGTTCAGCGAGCGTGAGATCGACCAGATGATGGTGGCGAACCCGGCGCGAGTGATCGGCCTGCCCGAGATTGCCCCCGCCACCGGGGGTTGATATACTTGGTTGCTACTGGGGGGATCGCATAGTTGGTCTAGTGCGGCCGCCTGCTAAGCGGTTACTCGGGGAAACCCGGGTCGAGGGTTCGAATCCCTCTCCTCCCGCCCCGCTTGAAACCGGCTCACGCGGAGCCGGTTTTTGTTGTCTCGCGGAAACGGCCTGCCTCTCCGCGCGGAAGCACAGGCGGCCGCGCGGAGAGCGTGTGCCGGCCGCAGCGCGGCTCCCCCTCTCTTGGCGCGCGGCTGCCGGCCGCGCTGGAGAGCGGCGTCGGTGCTCTGGGCGCGGGGCGCAAGGTCGCGAGGCCGCCGCGAGCGCCCGAGGCGGAAAGGGGACAGGGCAGCGGATGGGCGCCGCGGCTGCTCGGCGAAGGCTGGGCAGGCGAGCGAATGAGCGCGCTCTCCTAATGCCCGCAAAAGCGCTATACTCCGACTGTTCGGGATGTAGCGCAGCCCGGTTAGCGCACTTGACTGGGGGTCAAGAGGTCGCCGGTTCAAATCCGGCCATCCCGACCATGGAGCGCCTGCGAGGCGGGCCAACGCGTCCTGACCGCTAAGGCGCCGCCCGAAGAACGTCTCGCCGCCAGCTCCGCTTGCCGGGAGGGCGCCCGCCGCGTGGCCTCATTCCATTCTCCGCGACCATGGCAGCGCCGCCGCGCCGCCTTTCCCCTCCTCGCTGTGGCTGCGCTGCTGCTTGCGTTCCCGCCGGGGTTCTCCTTTGCGGCGGCAGAGCGGAGCGACGCCCTGCAGGGGCAGCCGGCAGAGCGCCGGGGAGGCGAACCCGGGCAGCTGCCGGCCGCGGTCCAGCCGGCGTCCGGCTATGCGCTCCGCTTCTTCGGCAGCGGCCGCGACGGGGTCGACCGGGTGACCGTTCGCATCGACGGCGCCGGCAACCCGGCGAACGTGGGCGGCGATTTTACCCTCGAGTTCTGGCTGAAAGCGCTGCCCGGCGAAAATCGCAGCGGGCCCTGCCGCACCGGCGCCGACGCTTGGACGAACGGGAATATCATCGTCGACCGCGATATCTTCGGGCCGGGCGATGACGGCGATTACGGGATTTCGCTCTTCGGCGGCGTGATTGCGTTCGGCGTGGCAGTCGGCTCCGCGGGCGCGTCGCTCTGCGGCACAACCCGGGTCGATGACGGCGCGTGGCATCACGTTGCCGTCACGCGCCGGCGGGCAGACGGCCGCCTCCAATTGTTCGTCGACGGTCGGCTCGATGCGTCGGTCATGGGGCCGTCCGGCTCCGTCGCCTACCGAAGCGGGCGCGCGAGCAGCTGGCCGAACGACCCCTATCTTGTCCTCGGCGCCGAGAAGCACGATTACGACCCGGCGGCCTATCCCTCATTCCGCGGCTGGCTCGATGAGCTGCGGCTCTCGACGGTCGTTCGGTATGCTGCTCCCTTCACGCCGCCGGCCGCGCCCTTCGCGCCGGATGCGAGCACAGCGCTGCTCTTCCATTTCGATGAGGGGCCGGAAGGACCGTGCACCGGAACGGTCGTCGACTCGGCGCCGGGAGGGAGGAGCGCGGGCGTCTGCGCGTTTGGCGGCCTATCGGGAGGCGGCCCGCGCTATGTTCGCGACACGCCGTTCCAGCCGGCAAACGAACCGCCTCGCGTCGTCAGCATCACGCGCGCCGACCCGAATCCTGCGGCCGGCGGCTCGCTCCGGTTTCGTGTCCTCTTTTCCGCGCCGGTCGAGCAGGTCGACCCGGCCGACTTCGCGCTGACGGTGCTGAGCGGCGGGTTTGCGTCGCTCAGCGTTGCTGAGGTGGCTGGCGCGGACGCTGCCTACACGGTTACAGCGCTCGTCGGCGCGGGCGCTGGGCTGGTCCGTCTCGATGTTCCTGCAAGCGCGACGATCGTCGACGGCGCCGGCCGGCCGCTTGCCGGTCTCCCGTTCACCGCCGGCGAGGCGTATCTTCTCCCGCGCGACCGCCAGTTCGCGCCGCTTGCCTTGCTCCGCGGCTCTCCAGCGGCCAACTGATCGCTCGTGTTTGCACGGTCGCTCATTCCTGGCGCCGTAAACCGGCCGCTCCCATGCGCGGGGGCAGGTATTGCGCTGCTGCCGCCTCGTCTTGAGCCGTAACGGCATGCTCCGGAACGCGCCGGACCCTGCGCTGAGGCTTGCGCCGCTCAGGGGCGCTGAGCACGCCGGCGCCGCTGTGTCGCGCGCGTTCTCAGGAACGGCCGTCTTCGGCGCGCGGCCGGGCGGAGAACGGTGAGCATCTTGTTCCGCGGGGCTGCGCTCTCCCGCGGAAGGTTGTGCCGCGGGGCAGCGCGCGCCCCGCGTTCGGCCGGAGCCGATCCCGCTGAGCAGGTCGGCCGCAAGCGATGTTGGGCGGATCGCGCTGGTGAGGTGGCGCGCGATCGAAGCGGGCAGGACGCGTCCTGAGCAGCCGAAGCCGGCATCTGGCCTCCTGCTGCCGCAGCATCTGCAGACAGGTTTGAAGCTCGCGTGCGTGACTGAGGGGGCGGCAAGCGGAACAGCCTCCCTGTTCCAGCAAAAGGCGCATCGCGCTGATGCAGGAAAGTTTTCCGCTCACACGCACGAGCCAGCCGACAGCTATCGAGATGGAGGACTACCCCCAGAGCGGCGCCCGCTGCGGGAAAATCCGTGTGATGGCTGCGCATTGCCGACGCGGGGGTGATAAGGGGTTCGACTGCCGTCGCGGCGGTACTGCTTCGCGGCCTGAGCTCCGGCGGTCATTTCGGCCGCGCAAACAGCGGGAGCGCATTGCGGTTGGCGCGACCGGCTGCGGTTTCGGCGCTGGGAAAGCAAGGCCTGCGCTCTAACGATGTTCTATTAGAAAACTACCGATAATTTCTCTATAATTTCGGCGCGTTCAGCGTTCTGATCCGTGTTTGGAGGAGCCGATGCGTTTCGTTCGCCGTGCGCTGGTCTTTGTCCTCGCTCTTGTCCTCCTTGCGCCGCAGGTGGCATTCGCGCAGGAGGGGAGCTGGTGGCAGACCATCCGCATCGTCGACGGCGACACGCTGTGGGTCGCTGGCCTTGGCAGCGCAATCCGGCTCGCCGGCATCAACGCGCCGGAGCCGGGCCAGCGGTGCGCTGCAGAGGCGACAGAGCTCGTGCGCCAACTCGCATTTCCGAGGGTGTTTCTCGAATTCGCCTCGCCGCAGCGCGACCAGTACGGCCGCTACCGGGCGTACGTGCGCTATCTCGACCGCGACGGCCAACTCTGGACGATCCAAGAGCGGCTGCTGCAGGCGGGCTATGCAACTGCCGACAGCGGCCGGTTCCGCGACCCGCGCTATGGCAACTGGTTCGCTGCCGCGGAGGCGGAGGCCATTGCCGCTGGCCGCGGCATCTGGGGCGGGCAATGCTCAGGCAGGGGCGGCATCATCGATCCATTCGCCACCTCGTCACCGCCGCCGCCTCCTCCGCCGCCGGTTGAGCCGGGCATCGTGCCGCCGCTCGCGCCGTTCACCTGCCCGGCCTCCCATCCCATCAAATTGAACGCCAACAGCGGCATCTATCACGTGCCCGGCGGAGCGTTCTACAACGCCACGAACCCCGAGGCCTGCGCGAGGACCGAGGCTGATGCCCGCGCGGCCGGCTATCGACGAAGCTTGCGTTGAGCGGGGGACGGCGGGCGAGGCGCACGAACCTCGCACGCCGTCATTTGATAGGCGTGGACATGCCGATGGCGACGCGTCCTGTGATATATCCCTCTTCGGACCAGACGATTGAGGTGGCGATCCATTGCCACAGCAGTACTCCGCCCTCGGTGCAGTTTCTTTGCTTTCCTTCGAGAGAACATCTCGATCTCTGCTTCTATGTTCTTCTCGCCGCGTATGGCCTTCGGCAGCTCTCCAACTCTCGATTTCTTTTTGGCAAACCGGGCGGAAAGTGGTTTGATGAAGAGGTGCTGTTCAACGATAATCCGACGGACTTCTGGCGTCCTTGGGATGGAGAGACTGCTCAACGGCAGTTCCGTCCCAAGCTCGTCTTTTCAGAGCGAAAGCTGCTTTTTACGCTCGGATTGAAAGGGGTTGGCTTTTTTCCAGAGCCGGTCAAACTGTGGTTTGATATCGTCGCTTCTCTTCATGCATTAGTGTGGGAAATGGCACTGCAGTTTGGTCGGATGAGCAATCCGACTGGATATCGAGGGCTTGCAGTAGTCTGGCATTCGCTCGCAAAGATGCTGCATGGCGAGCCTCCTCGGAAGAGTATCAAGCATAGCGATCGCGATTTGGCGCTCGTGCTTGCTGGTCTAGGATATGAGCTCGCCGAGCGGGCAACTCCTCCTTTCCAGATAGATTTCTGTGAATACGCCCGTATACATCTCATGAATTCTCGGTGGTGGGCGGATTCTCCGCCGACTGCATTGCCCCTGTAGCGTCCTTGTCACGATGACGGTGAAGTGAGAGGTGCGAGGCGCGCCGTCGCGGAGGGCGGAAGAGAGCAAGGCGCGGCCTCTCTCTTCCTGATAATCACCTTGCTGTTCTTGAACGCCTAGAAGGAGAGGCCTATCTCCTGCAGCCGGCGGAACAGCGCGGCTGCCTCCGGTGAACCGCTTCGGCCCAGCCGCTCGCGAATGCCGTCTCAGTGCTCGGCGCGGAGTTGAACTTCCCGGTCTCGGAGGAGGCGGTCCACGCCCGGCAATTGCGGACGAAGGCCGAACTCGTCGCCCTTCTTGCGCGCTTCTTCCCGCGGCATCGCGCCGGTCCAGACGGCGAACAGCAGGCCGGCAGTGCGGAGATTGTACGCCGCTGCCCAGCGCGCAGCCTGGATGGTGCGCGGCGGCAGCCCGCCCTCTCTTGGGGATGGTTGGGATGGCGACCGGTCACGGACTGTGTGTTACTCGACGGACGCTGATGATCTCCGTGTTTCTACCCCATCCGGGGTGGCGACCGGTCGCGGACCAAGATCCCGAGCGGGGTCGGGTTGTGTCGGGGAGGTTTCTTCTCCGTTCGAGCCTAGCCCAGAAGAAGAGGAATGACGCGGAACTGGGCAGCTGGAGCGCGTTCCTGCTGGAGGGGGCAGCCATCCTCGAACGCATTGTCGAAGTCGGGCGTCAAGGCGGGAAGATGTGGAAAAGAGGAATTCCGCGACGGGCGGAGCGAGGGGGCACCAGCGGGCCGGCAGGCCGGGAAAGAGGTGGCAGAGGCTGCGCTCAAGCTGGCAGCGGAGTTGACGTTCTCCTGCCGATTGAGCGCCTGACCTCTCCCCTCTCGATGAGGCGGGATGGCGGCGGGAAACGGTCGGCGAGGAACAAGGGAGAGCGCGTCCACGGACGAGGCGCGCTTTGCTCCTGCGTCTCGTCCGCGCTGCCGCCCGAGAGCGCTTGGGCGGCCCCGAGTTTGAGCGCGCCGGCGCGAAACGCCGCTGGATGCGAGAATGCGCCTTTGGAGCAAGGCGAGCGCGTGAACAAACGAGAGAAAGGGGAGGGCGAGTATGGGGCCGTGCAACAAAAGTCAGCCCGATGCAGTCCAATACACAAGGAGGGAGCCATGAACGACCGCGACGAGGATCTGAGGACAGAACGGCTTCGCAAGCTCTACCGGTTCGGGAAAGTTGACGAGCCGGAGCAGCCGGAGTTCGATTTTTCTTCGCTTTGCGACGAGGATGGGGGGGAGTTCGTCGAGTTCGATTCGCTTTGCGACGAGGATGTGGGGGAGTCCGTCGAGTTCGCCAGTCCGGAATGGCGAGGGGATGGGAAGAGCGGCGGCGAGCGCGGTCTCAGCATGTTCAGCTTCTTGCCGATCGAGACCCTCCTCTCCGCGCTCGGCGACACGGATAACGATGGCGGCGAGCAGGAAGGAGAGGGCGAGGATGAATGGTAGGGGTGGAAGTGAGAGGGAGACGAAAGTGCACCGTTTGTCGACATCACAGAGATACATCGCGCTTGAAACGGAGCACGCGGCGCCCGTGGGGGAGATAGCAATCTACTCGTAGTTCTTGCTCCCCTGTCGCCTCAATGGGGTCGAATACGTCGTGCTGGTTGCTCTTCTACCGCTCCGCCGGTTTGTGCTCGGCAAAGAGGTCGTCGCAAATGGCAGCCATGATTGCCCCCTCGCCGCTCGAGTCGAGGAACGCGGCAATACGAACGCGGCGCGGCGGATCGACGCATTGGGCGAGCTGAGGTGTAATTTGTCTGTTGTTGGAAAATCGCTCGGCGGCCGGTCCCGCACCTTGCTCTCCGTAGTCTCCCTCTCCGCCGTTCGGAGGTTTCTGCCCCAGCCGGCGTGACGACCGGTCTCGTTCCCCATCTACGCAATCAGTGCGGCACGGGCAAGCCCCGCCGCCCGCGCAACGCATCACCACACTACGGCCATGGCCCTCTTCTGACCGCACTGTCCGCGGTCGGTGAGCGTGTCGCAGTTTTCTTCATTCCCCGGAATTGCACTTCGGTGGCGGCACACTTGGTCCTCGAGGAGGAATGACCGTGAAGCTCAACGCGCTGTTCACGATCTTCGCTTTGACGCTCGCTCTCACGGGCTGCGCTGGACCCCGCTCGGCGCCCGCCGCCGAGATCCCTGCCTGCGACGGCTCTCCGATCCCCCGCTACCCGAACGCGCCCCACCAGACGTGGGTCATCGCCTTCGACCGGTCGACCAGCTATCCGGTCGCCGTCCGCGAGGCGGGGCAGCGCGAGGCCGCCGACCTGATCGACGGTTTGGTCCGCCCCGGCGCCGGCGCGACGATCCATATCCTGTTCATCGGCCGCAACTCCTACGACCCGGAGAACAGCCTCCCGGCGATCGTCGTGCCGTCGGTGAGGCCCGCGGCTGAGCCGCCGCCCCCGCCGACCCCGCCCGGCAACCGGTTCGACCCCCGCGAGCGGAAGCGGTATGAGGAGGCGGTGAGGGCGTGGTGCGACGGCATTCGCGCCGAGGCGGAG
Source organism: Dehalococcoidia bacterium (assembly GCA_025054935.1). NCBI lineage: Bacteria > Bacillati > Chloroflexota > Dehalococcoidia > Dehalococcoidia bacterium. Next base: position 148,931 of record JANWZD010000005.1, read on the forward strand.
CGCGTCGAGCGCGAGCTAGCGGCTGCCGCCGAGCAGGTGCGCGTCCGCACCGACGGGCTGCGGCATCATCGGGTGCGCCACGAGGACGGCAGCGACTTCTGCTCCATTGTCATCCGCGCCGAGGAGCGCTTCACCAACGCTCTGGACGGTTCGTTCCGCCGGCTGTTCTGGTATTCCGACATGGAGCCGTACGGCTACCAAGGCTGCAATCTCGATCGGCTCCCCCTGCTCAGCGGCGTCGAGGTCATCATCTCGCACTGGTACTGTCCCAGCGCCGCGCTCTGCCAGCGGCTGCGCGCTGCTTGGAACGAGCGGTTCGCGGCTGCCGGCGCTGCCTCGGTGCGGTGGTATGCCGTCGGCGAGCCGCTGCCGAAGGAGGAGATCCTCGCGGTGCCCGCTGCGCCTATCATGACCGTCGCAGGCTCGCGCTGAGGGGCGCGGGCAGGGACGATCGCGCCTGTTTTCCTGACGCCCTTGGGAGGAGGAAGGACCAATGAGGTGGGTGTTCGTCGCGGCGCTCCTCGCCGCTGCCTGCACGCCGAACGGCGAGATGCCGCGGGTCGGTCTGCCGGCGCTGGAGACGCTGATCCTCGGCGTCTTCATCGTCGGCTTTCTCCGCAACCGGCTGATGCAGGCCATCAACGCCTTCTTCGCCGTGCTCGCCTGGCCGTTCGTCGTCATCGCCCGCGCCTGCCAGCCGGCGATCGCCGCGCTCTCCGCTGCCATCGACGATGCCGCTGCGGCACTGCGGACCTACGGCGGCCGCTTGAACGACCCGGCGCCGCTCCTCTTCGAGCTGATCGCGCCGCTGGTCTATCTCGCCTTGTTCGTCATCATCGCCCTCGCTGACTTCACGGTCGCCCGGCTGCGCTTCGGCGCCCTCTTCGGCGAAGCGGTGAGCGAGGCGGACTGGTTCGGCATCAATCTCGCCGATGCGACCGGCCTGCTCTTGATCGCGGTGTTTATCGTCCTCGGCTACATCCTCTTCGATGCTCTCGGCATCGCTCCCAATCGCCTGCCGTGGGGGCTGCTCGACTCGACTTGGCGCGCTCGGCTCATCCGCGGCGCGTGGGCGGGGCTCATCCTGACAGCGATCGCCACCGTCGCCTTTTTCTGCTGGGGCCAGCTCCAGCTGCTCGACGATGCCGAGCGGCCGCTCCTGCTTTCGACCATCCTCGAGTATCTGTTCATCGTTCCGCTCGCCATCCTCCTTGTCGCCACGACGCTGCTCTCGGCATGGGCGGTGATCGTGTCGGCCGGCGCGCTCTGGGCGATCGTCCTCTTTGCGGTGCGGATCCTGCTCTGGATCGTCCGCGCGCTGGCCGTCCTCGGCGCTCGCGGGCTCGACCTCGCGGCGGCGCTGGCGGTGTTCGTGCTCGATGTCATCGCTGCCGGCCCGATCTGGCTGAAGAATTGGCTGGCCGGCTATGAGGCGCTGCGGCGCTGGCTCCACCTCACGCCGTACGAGCGCGAGGCGCGCCCGCCGATCGATGTCGACCTCGACCGGCCGCTGTTTGCGCCTGCCGCCTCCGGCTCACTCGCCGGCGAGCGCCCGCTCCTCGAGCAGGGCCGCCAGCCCGAACCCACAGGCCGTCTTCCGGCCGACGCCGGCTAGCGCGCCGAAGCGGAGCAGCTGGGCAAGGAGCATCCACGCCCCGGGGTCAGGCGAGAGGCAGCGGAACGCGACCGTCCCCACAAACCCAACCACGGCGCCGAGCGGAACGGGACGGCGAGCGTCCGCAGCGATTCCACTCGCGCCACAGCCGCAAGCTGGCCGAGCTTGGCGAGCACGTCTGCCGGCAGGGCGCGGTCGGGAAAGAGCGCGTTCCAGCGCCGGCCGAGATGCTCGACCAGCTTCGCTGGGTCGGGCAGCACGATCGGGCGGTCGATGCGGCGGCCGCCCGGCAGCGCGATGGCGTCGGCGAAGCTCGTGGGCGTGAGGAAACGCAGCCAGATCGGCGCCGCCAGCCGTTCACTTGGGACCGAGTCCATGGGCTGCGCGGGGTGATCTGGGGGACGATTACCGCCGAAACGGCGGTGCTCCTTCACGATGGCCGCAGCGACAATCCGATGCGCTTCCTGCGCCTGCCCGGCGGGGCGGCGTCCATTCCCGGCAGCAGCCTGAAGGGGATGATCCGGAGCGTCGTTGAGACGGTCGGTCCCGGCTGCTGGTGGCGCAGCGACGAGGGCCAAGGAGCAGGCGCGATCCCGCGCGACTTCCGGTCCTGCGCCGACCGGTCCGCGCTCTGCCCGGCCTGCCGGCTGTTCGGCTTCCTCGGCGCGGGGAGCGACGCTTCCGCCCTCCTCGGCGCCGCCGCCTTTCTCGATGCGATCGCTCAGCAGGAAGTTCGGCTCGAACCGGTCTGGGTCGGCCCATTCGGGTCGCCGAAACCCCAGCGTAGGGCTTGGTATTTCCCGAACGGCGCGGTCGCCGGGCGCAAGTTCTACTGCCACCACGTCCCGACGTTCCTGCGCAGCGACCCCGGCCGCGGGAAGCGGCTCGAGCCGCTTGGGGCGGGCTCGTCGTTCCGCTTTTCCGCCCGGTTCGACAATGTCGCCGAGGACGACTGGGCACTGCTGCTCTCTGCGCTCGTGCTCGAGCCGGCTCTCCGCCATAAGCTCGGCTACGGCAAACCCGCGGGCTTGGGCTCGGTCCGGATCGAGATCGACCGCATCGAATTCCTTCCGCCGCCTGGGAGCGACGGCCGGTCGCAGCGGCTCCTCGAAGGCGACGCTTTGCGGCAGTATCTCGACCAGCAGACTGAAGCGTTCCGGCGGCGCACTGATCCGACGCTCACTGCGCTGCGCCGAATTTGGGGATGGCCGCCCGCGGCCGGCGTCACCTATCGCTATCCCTCGCTGCAGTGGTTCCGCGCCAACCCGGCCGCTCCCCTCTCCGCGACGCGCTAGGGCGAAGCAGGCGTCGGTATGTCCTCCGGCGGGGCTGCGTCCTGCTCGCCCATAAGGCGGCGCACCACCCGCCGCAGTTCTGCCCGCGAGAACGGCTTCGGCACCACCGCGCTGACCATTCTCGCCACCGCCGGGTCGCCGTCGCGCTGCGCGAACTGGCTCACGAGGAGAATGATCGGCAGCGTCGGGCAGCCGGCGCGCAAGGCGCGGATCGTCTCGCCGCTGTCGCTGAAGGGATCGAAGTCGACGATGGCCATTTCGATCGGAGCAGACCCCAGCAGCTCGGCCGCTTCGCCGGCGGACTCGGCGACGAGCACGCTGTATCCCTCCGCGATCAGCTGAAGCGCGAGCGCCTCGCTCAGTGTCGGGTCTCCGCTGACAACGAGGAGAGGAGAAGCAGGAGCGCGCCCGGACGCGCTGCCCGGCGCGAGCGGCGTCGGCTGGGTCTGCGGCAGGGGGTCGAGCGCGAGAACGAATCCCCCCGCGCCGTCATCGAGGCGTTGGGCCACTGCGCGCGTCCAGAGCGCGCTCCCGTCGCCGCGGCGTAAGCGCAGGTTGCGGCGGTCCGGACCAGGCGACGCTGGCCAGCCGTCCGGCGGAGCGCTTTCCGCAAAGAGCGCAGGGAGCGGAGCGCCGATGAGCCGCTCTGGCGCGCTCGCGAGGAGGGCTGCTGCTGCCCGATTAATCAACCGGATCACGCCGCCGGCGTCGCTCAGCACGACCCCCTGGGGCAGCGCGTCGAGGACGGCAGACAGCAACAGCGCGCTGGAGGCCGAGTCGACGAGACGGTCAAGCGACAGGAGCATCCGGTCGACGGATCGGCGGGCGTTTCGGCGATCCGGCAGGGGAACAAAGTAGTGGTTCGGCACAATGCACCCGCTCCGGACAATGAGCGGATGCGCTCGCAGCGCAGCTTCAAGAGCGTGCGGAGGAAAGCGCACCCGGTCGTAGAGGAGCAGCGCAACGGCTGCGCGCTTCGCGAGCACGGCCCCCAGTCCCTCGGCAAAGCGGCCGATCTGCTCCGGGCTGCCGGTGGGGCGGAGCGCCCATGTCATATCGACGCAGATTCGCGCCCCGGCATAGCCCGCTGCGCGCGCCGCCTCCACTGCTCGCTCGGCAAGCGCGACCGCCGTGTCGGAGTCGAAGGTCCACTCTCGGAGGACGTAGTCGCGGTTCGTCACCGGCTCGACCGGCTGCCGCTCCATCGCCACTGCCGGCGAACTGGGCAGCGCCGCCCACACGTGGTCGACGAAACGGCGGTCGGCGAGCAGGACCCCGCGTTCGCCCCGCGCGAGCCCGTCGCTAAGGAATGCCACCGTTGCGGCAAGCTGGTCCTCTGGGCTGTCAACGATCGCGCAGAGCAGGTCGCCCGGCGCGGGCGCTCTGCCGCGCAAGCGGGGAACTGCGCCGTACTGCGTCACACCGTCTGCTCTCACACCGCGTTCCTCAAGCTGCGCCCGCCTTGCGCAGTGACGTGCCTCTGCCGGCGGGCGGCGCAGCCTAGCATCGTGCCCTCACCTTCGCGCGGCGCGAGTATACCGACCCCGGCAGAGAGACGAAATCAGATCGCCCGAAACGGTAGAAGAGCGATCGGAAGCTGCCTCGCAGATGACGGGGGCGCGCGACAGGCGGAGACGAAGCGCTGACCTGAGGACCGTGCCGCAGGAACTGCCGACCTGCCCCTCACCGTCGAGGCGGGGCGAGCCGGCAGCGAAGGCCGCTGATTGACAGGATTGACAGCCGGCACGGCGTTGGCAGGATGCCCCGCGCGCGCCGTCCGGCGGCGGCCGTCGTCCAATCGACAGGTGATGAGGCGCGCGCCGGCTTCGCCCGTCTGACAGGCTGAAGGGGCTTCTGCTCGCCGAACGCGAAACAGTCAGCGCTGCGCGGAAGAAGATCAGCGCAGCAGCGGGATGACCTCCCTGCCGAAGCGCTCGATGCTCTCCATCTGGGCTGCATGGCTGATGTCCCAGAAGAAGGCGATAAACAGCGACGCGCCGGCCTCGAAGTACGGGCGGATGCGCTCGGCGACCTGCTCGGGGCTGCCGAGGTTGGCTCGCTGGAGCAAGCTCCGCTGCTCCGGCCGGCTGGCGATGATCCGCTGCAGCCGCTCCTCTGCTTTGCCTGGCTCGTCCACGATGATCATCTGGTGGACGGCGCGGCGGATTGTCGCCGGGTCGCGGCCGATCTCCTCGCAGTAGCGGTCGAGGATGGCGCTCTTGCGCCTGAAGTCTTCTACGTTCGCAGAAGACTCCCAGATGTCGGCGTGGCGGGCGACATTCTTGAGCGCGAGCTGCTCGCCGCTCGCGCCGATGAGGATCGGCGGATGCGGCCGCTGGATCGGGAATGGCTCGCAGACCGCTTCATGGATACGGTGATAGCGGCCTTCGAAGGTGGGAGCGGGCTCGGTCCACATCTTGCGGATGATCTGGATCGCTTCGCCGAGGGCGCGAATGCGGTCGGCCTGCGGCGCGAGCTCCCAGCCATAGCGGGTGAATTCGCGCTTGGCATTCGGCGACCCCGCGCCAAGCCCGAGGATCAGCCGGCCGTGGCTCATCACGTCGATCGTCGCGCCCATCTTGGCGATGAGCGCCGGGTTGCGCCAAGGAGTGCAGACCACGAGAGTGCCGAGTTTGACGCGCTGGGTGTCGCGCGCCAAGCCGGCGAGGGTGGTGAACACTTCTAGACAGTTCGGGTCGCCCGTTGTCTCAGGAATGGCGACGTGGTCGCGGATCCAGATCGAGTCGAAGCCGGCGGCCTCGGCCGCCCGCGCCTGCGCCGCTGCGTCGTCGTAGCGTGCCAGCCCCGTCTCCACTCGACAGCCAAACGATCGATTGCTCACCGTTCCTCCCATCGTGCAGCCGCGAGGCAGCATACGGGACGGTCAGCAGCAAGGCAACAGCACCCGGCGTGACGAAGTATTGGGCTGAAGCTTGCGCAACGTAGAAAAATCAGATAGTTCTAGGCTATTATGGTTCGATTGCCGAATAGTGCTTTCGGAGGAAGGAAGAATGCGCCCCGGCCGCGGTCTCCTGTTAGGCCTGCTCGCTGCAGGCGTCGTGCTGGGCCTAGGGTATCGCTGGATGGGCTCGCGAGCGTACGCGGACGCGGTAGCCCTCCAGCTGGCAGACCGCTGCGCTGAGGCGATCCCGCGGTTTCAGCAGGTCGTAGACCTGTACGATGATTTCTCAGATCTGACCCAAGCGGCGAGGCAGCAGATCGATCTTTGCGAGCAACTCGTGCGCGCTGATACTGCGCGGGCCGCTGCGCGCTGGCGAGACGCCGTCCGCGGCTATCAAGCGGCGGCGCGCGCGGCAGCCGGTCAGCCATTCGAAGCCGTTCTCCTCAGGCGACTGGCGGACATTCAGCCGGAATACCGCAGTGCGGCGGAGAAAGCGTACGCGGATGCGGTGGCGGTCCAGTTAGCGGGCCGTTGCCTCGATTCTTTCTCCCTCTTCCAGACGGTCATAGAGTTGTACAACGACTTCTCGGACCTGACCCAATCAGCGAGGCAGCAGATCGATATCTGCGCCCAAGTAGTGCGCGCAGACAATGCGCGGAATAGCGGGCGCTGGCAAGAGGCCGTCCGCGGCTACCAGGCGGCGGCGCGCGCCGCCGCCGGTCAGCCAGCTGAGGTTGTCCCGCTCGGCCGGCTCGCGGATCTCCAAGCTATCGCGATTGCCGACTCCACCACCCTCGACGCCTGTCGAGGGATCGGCATTTTGGACGCGTTTCGCGCCGAAGGGGTCTCGCTCTCGCGTCAAGCGCAGGCAGCGATCCCGACCGCGATCTTCCAGTGCGGGCGAGCAAGCGACAACGCGAACAACTATCGTCTAGCAGCTGACATGTATGCGCGGCTGCTTACGGATTATCCTTCCCATCCCAATGCTCGGGAGGCGCGCCGGCTTCGCGCCGATGCAGAAGTCAACGACGCTTTCAGCAAGTCCACGCCCCGGCATTCATCGCTTCAACCGAGCGGGCCTGGCCGCGCCGGGGTCGTGACGCTGGAGATCGTGAATGACTCCCCTGAACCCCTCGAATTCTTCTTCAGCGGCCCGACCTCCGATGTCATCGTCCTGGGGCCATGCCCGACCTGCCAAACGTACCCTTTGTTTGGGCCGTTGTACTGCCCAAACCGCGGGCCTCGGCAGATCATCACCCTGCCGCCTGGGACATACCGCGTGCTTGCACGAAGCCGTGGCGGGACGAGTGTGACCTCCCACCACGCTGTCTGGGATCTCGCGAGCGGCATGTGGTACACAAACTGCTACGTCATCAACGTCTGGAGATTCGGGGGCTGAGATTTGAGCACCCGCTGACCGGCTCGGTATCATCGGGCGGGGGGGCACCCTCCTAGCAGCGCGCCTCCCAGCATCAGAGACTGGCACATCCGCGATGGACCTCTTCTCACCGCTGCGGCCGTTCGGCCTGCTGCTTCGGGAGCGGGCGCGCCGGCTCGAGGTGCCCTTTCCGCGCGCCGTTCGCCGCTGGCTTTTCATCGGCGGGTTGACCCTCGCCGGGCTCGCCGCGCTCTGGCCGGTGCTCGTGCGCGCCGCGCGCGTTCCCACCCTCGCCGACGCCGTCATCTGGCTGGCCGGGCTGCTCACGGTCGCTGCGCTCCTCGGCGCCGCCGATCTCCATCAGGGGCATCGCAGGCCAGCTGCTCCCACAGAACGCTGGCTGCTCACGGCCGGTCTCGTCGCGCTGCCGATGGCGCTTGCTGCACTCCTCACCTTCCCGACGCTCGCCGACCCGTATTTCTCGGCGATCGGCGACGAGTATGCCTTCTGGGAGTTCGCCCGCGCCTTGGCCCGAGGCGCGCCGCATGATCCGTTCACGCAGGCCGGGGTCTATGGCAACCATCCCGTGCTCTCGTCCTACCTCATGGCCGGCACGATGCGGCTGCTGGGGCCAGAGCAAGTGGGCTGGCGGGCCGCCTCGGCGTTGTCGCATGTCGTGGCGGCGGGCGCGCTGACCGCGCTCGGCATGCTGGCGTTCAACCGCTTCGCCGGTCTCGTCGCTGGGGTCGGCCTTGCTGCCGCACACCCGCTCCTCGCCTATGCCCACACCGGCTACAACAACATCCAATCGGTGCCGCTGACGATCCTCGCGCTCGTCTTCGGCGTGGCAAGCCGCCGGTTCGGCAGCCTCGCCTGCGCCTTTGTCGGCGGCGTCTTCGCCGGCGCAGGCTGGTACACCTTTTATACCTCGCGCGTCGCGGTCGTCGCGCTTCTTGCCCTCCTGCTCCTCCAGCCTGGTCGCGGGCGCCGCATGGGACAGATTTTCGTCGCGCTTGCCGGGTTTGCGCTTGCTGTCCTCCCGCTTGTTGTCGCAAGCCGGGAACAGGTGATCCTCAAGATGCTCGCCGAGAGCGCTGCTGCGCCTGCCGCAGGAGCGACCACCGCCGCTGCCGTCCTCGCGCGCCTGCTGACGCTCACCGCCCAGGCAATCCGGGCGCCTTGGGCGGGGGACCGCACAAGCCATTACATCTCCGGTCCCCTTCTCGACCCCGTGAGCGGCGTGGTCGTCGCTGCCGGGGCGATCCTCGGCGTGCTGCTGGTTCGGCGGGCGCCGTGGCGCTGGCTGTGGGTGTGGTATGGGCTGGCACTTCTCGCCGGCGGCGCCACCTCGCAATACGACCACCTGCCAAACTCGCGCTCATTCTTCTTCCTGCCGCCCCTGCTCCTTATCGGCGGGCTGGCAGCCGGGAAGGCGTGGGAGCGCGTTTGCCGCACGCGCTGGACGGCAGTGGCCTTCAGTGCGTTTGCCCTCGTCCTTGGGGTCGTCGTCGTCGCGCTCAATCTCTCCCGACTTCACGTCGAGACGCCGCGGGTGCTTCCCCTGTCGGCAGAAGCGGTGGCGGCAATGACGAGCGAGCGTCATCGTTGTCGTGAGGCACCGGCGGGGCCGCTTTTCCTCGCCGACCATCCGGAGCCGGTCTTCGAGAAACTGGTCGCTGCCTCTGGCTGGACGGAGCGGGTCGAGATCAGGAAGATGCCATCGTCGCTCAGTGCGCGCGACTTGGCGACCGGCCGCTGCATCATCGCCTTCGGAAGTGCTGCCGTCGCAGAACTGCAGCGGCTCGCCGCGGAGACAGGCCGGATAGATCAGCTTGTCTGGGCGACGGACGGTCCGGGAAACCGCCGGGCCGTGCTGTTGCGCCGGACGGCGGATGACCGTTCGCCGCCGCGCTAGGCCGCCAGTCGGTCGACTGGCTCGTTGCTGCTCGTCGGGGCGGCCGGCAGCGGGCCGCCGGTTCGATGCGCTCCTTCTCTTCGCTCCGAGCGGCGGAACCGGCTGCGGGTTGTCAGGTTGGTCACTTGCATTTCATAATTCCAGCGCGGGCGTCAGAGGAACCACAACTATGCCGCGCGTCGCTCTGCTTGTCATTGCTGCTGCTTGGCTGCTGGTCGCCTCGTCAACAGCCGCAGCTCAGCCAGTCCGCTTTGTCGCGCTCGAGCCGGCAGTTGGAACGCTTGACACGGTGTTCACCGTCACCGGCACCGGTTTCTTGCCCGGAGAAGCGGCGATCCATCGCTTCACGAGCCCCGATGGCCTCGTCTTTTCCCCCGCTGACGACCTCGCAGCGCTCCATCTCGCGGATGAGCAGGGAGTGTTCCAGTTTCAGTTCGTTCCGCTCCACGACTTTGTGGCGCCGTCTCCCGGGCAATGGACACTGACCGTCTGTCTCACCGACCGGCGCACCTGCGCCACGCTTGAGTTCACGCTCACGGGCTGAGCGCGCTGCTTGGGCAGCGGTTCCGCTCGGCGATCTCCTGGCCTCCCGTCGGCGGGGCGCTCCGGCAGCATCGTGACGGGTATGCCTCGTGGTCAGCTCGACTGCCGCAACTGCGCTACCATCTGGGCAGACCCGAGAAGGAGCGAACACCGCAATGGCAACGACCTATGACGTGGTAGTGCTCGGCGCAGGGCCGGGCGGCTATGTGGCGGCAATCCGCGCTGCCCAGCTTGGCCTCAAGACGGCGATCGTCGAGAAACAATGGTGGGGCGGCGTTTGCCTCGCCGTTGGGTGCATCCCTTCGAAGTCGCTGCTCCACAATGCGTATCTCACCCACCTTATGACGCATCGCGCCGCCGAATTCGGCTTCACCTTTGAAGGATTGAAGGCGGACTATGCTGTTGCCTTCAAACGAAGCCGCGACGTCGCCGAAGGGCGGATGAAGGGCGTCAACTTCCTGATGCGCAAGAACAAGATCGACCAGTATCACGGTTGGGGCACCTTCCAGGGGCCAACCACCCTGACCGTTGCGCTGAATGAGGGAGGCGAGCAGCGGCTCGAAGCGAAGAATGTCATCATCGCCACGGGCGCAGTTGCCCGGCTGCTGCCGGGGACCAAGACGGGCCGGCGCGTTATCACCTACCTCGAGCAGATCCTGAGCGATCGTGTCCCGAAGGACATCGTCATCATCGGGGCGGGCGCGATCGGCGTCGAGTTTGCCTATGTCCTGAATGCCTACGGGACAAAGGTGACCCTCCTAGAATACCTGCCCTCGATCGTCCCGCTCGAGGACGAAGACGTGTCGAAAGAGCTCGACCGGCAGTACCGACGACTTGGCATTCGGGTTATCACGGGCGCGCGCGTTGTTTCGGTGGAGGAAACCGAGGACGAGGCGATCGTCGTCTACGAGAAGGACGGCAAGGAAGAGCGCCTGACAGCGGAATACGCAATGCAGGCGGTCGGCTGGGCGCCGCGCGAGGATACCTATGGCCTCGCGACCACGGGCGTCGCCCTGAATGCGCGCGGCTGGATCGAGGTCGACAGCCGGATGGCGACGAATGTTCCCGGCGTTTACGCGATCGGCGATGCGACGGGGATCCTGCAGCTGGCGCACGTTGCGAGCGCGCAAGGGATCATCGCTGCCGAAGCGATTGCTGGACGGCCGACGAAAGCGCTCGATTATGTCATGATGCCGCGCTGCACCTACTGCCAGCCCCAAATCGCCAGTTTCGGCTATACCGAGAAACAGGCGCGGGAACACGGCTTCGACGTGAAAGTGGCGAAGTTCCCGTGGGTTGCTAACGGCAAAGCGAATGGGCTGGGGGAAACGGCAGGGTTCCTGAAGCTGGTCACCGATGCCAAATACGGCGAGATCCTCGGCGCGCACCTGATCGGCCCCGAGGTGACCGAGCTCCTGCCGGAGTTGACGCTTGCTCAGCAGTTCGAGATGACTGCGGCGGAGATCGGCCACAATGTCCACGCGCACCCGACGCTCAGCGAGGCATTGATGGACCTCGCTCATGTCGCGGAGGGCATGCCGATCAATCTCTGAGCCCTCGCTCGCGCCAGCCTCCCGCAGCGAGGAGGCGCCGGGGGCGGCGCTGCAGCCCCCCTTCGCTGCCGGACAGGACGGCCGTCAGTATCTGCTCGCGTGCTGTGCCGCCGCCGCGGCTGCTGCCGAGCGGGCAATGGAGCGCGTGAGCGCGGCTCCTGCTGCCAAGGCAGCAGCGAACAGCGCCGAAGCGAGGAGAAAAAGCAGCCGCAGGTCGTAGGTTGCGACGAGGGCAGCGAGGACTGGCCCCAAGAACATCCCTGTGTTGCGGGGGAAGGGCGCGAGGCTGATCAGCGCGGCGCGGTTATCCGCCGGCGCATGGAGCGCGAGCGTCGCATTGAGCGGGCTCATCGTGCTTGAGGCGGGGATGTTGCGGAGCAGCAGAAGCGTGACGAGCGCAAGGGGGCCGTTCAGGAGGAATAGGAGCACGTGGATCCCCACTAACGCGCCGAGGCCGAGCAGGGCGAAGCGGTCATGGCCGTGGCGATCGCCCAGAAATCCGATCAGCGGCGTGACCAGCACTGTCGTCAGGCCGGCGGAGCCGAGGACAAGCCCGATCATCCGCGCCAGCGCGTCTCCCTCGTAATACTGACTGAGGAAGACCGGAATATACGGCTGGACCGCCGTCATCCCAATCAGCATCAGGAACATCGTCAAGAAGGTCCAGCGCATCGCCGGCAAGCGCACAGCTTGGCGGAAGGTCAGCTTGAGATGCGCGCCGAGGCTCTCGCGGCGTGCGGCGCGCTGCGGGTCGCGGATGCCGACAATGAGGATGAGCGCCGACAGCGTGACGAGCACAGCATCGATCGCGAAGAGCCCGCGGAGCCCGACGAGCGGAATAAGCAAAGAGCCAACAAGCGGGCCGAGACTTTGGCCGAGCGGCACTGCAGCCTGGATGATGCTGATCGCGAAGCCGACGCGATGCGTCGGCGTCACCTGCGCGAGCACGGCCATCAGCACGGCGATATTCCCATACGTGAGGCCGAGCAGGAGCGCCGCGCCGAAGAAGTGGGGGAGGGTGGCGGCGAAGACCATGCCGAGATAAACCACGAGTTCAAAAACCTGTGCGCGGACGATGATCAGCTTCGGGCTGTAGCGCTCGGCCCACACCCCCCAGAACGGCGCGAGGCAGAGGGCGATGGCGAGCGGAATGCCGGCGACAAGCCCCGTCCACAGCTTCACCTCGGCCGAGCTCAGCTGCAGTTCGGTCGCGAGGTAGAGCGGGACGAACGCGCCGACGTGGCTGAAGGTCAGCACCTCGAGCAGCAGCGCGACCGTCAGGACGACGAGCACGCGCCGCCAATCCTGCTGGGAAGACATGGTGCGGATTAAACCACGAAACGGGCGCGGAGAGCGGCGGTTCGTATACGGAGGCGGCTCACCCGCCGAGGTCGCCGAGCTCGTAGAGGATCACGCTCGCCGCGACCACGCCGGCGGTCTCGGCCCGGAGAATGCGCGGACCGAGCGAGACGGGGATCGCGCCATGTTCGAGAGCGAGGGCGATTTCGTCCTCGCGGAAGCCGCCTTCGGGCCCGATGAACAAGTTGACGGCGAACACCTTGCGGCCGGCCAGCGCAGCGCGAATGCTGCGGCGCTCCTCTCCTTCCCACGGGATCAGCGTGAGGCCGGCCGCTTGCGAGAGAGCCGACTTGAAGTCGACAACGGGATGCAGGCGCGGCAGCCGGCCGCGGCGGGCCTGCTCTGCCGCTTCTTGAATGATGCGGCTCCAGCGGGCGTAACGGTCTGCCGCGCTCTCCGCGGGAACGATGGCGCGGGCGGTCGTAATCGGCACAAAGGCAGCCACCCCCACCTCGGTGCACTTCTGCAGCACGTATTCGAACTTGCTCCCCTTGAGCAAGCCCTGAAAGAGGACGATCTTGGTGCGCGGCTCACCGCTCGCCAGCTTCTTGCCGCGCACTGAGCCGGTTGCGCTCTGCCGATCGACGGTCTCGAGCTGAACCGTGTACTCCCAGCCGGAGTCGTCGAGCACGATCACGTGGTCGCCGGGCGCAAGGCGCAAGACATCGCGCAGCTGGCGGGTTGTGAGGGCGTCGAAGGTGACGGTGTTGCCAGCGAAAGCGCTTGCGGGGAGAAAGAAGCGATGGAGCGTGATCGGCGTCCTACCGGCAGAGCTGGTCGACCGCCTGCGCGCCGCGGACAATCATGTCCACCGCCGCATCTTGGCCGACCCGGCCCAAATTCACGATCAAATCGTAGTGACGCGTATCAACCCAGTCGATCCCGTACTGGGTCTGGAAGAAGGCGCGCCAATCGCGGTCGTGCTGCAGCACCACTTTTTCGGCGGTCTTGCGGTCGAGCCCCTCGTCCAGCATCACTTTCTGGATCCGGTAGGAGAGGGGAGCGACGAGAAAGACGCGAAAAACCCGCGGATGATCTTTCAGCACCACCTGAGCGCCGTGGCCGAGGATCACACAGTCGCCTCGCGCCGCCACCTCGCGAATGAACTCATCGATCAGCTTGCGATACTGTTCGTGGGTCGGAGGAGGAGCGGGGGGCATTCCCGCCATCGACCACGACAGCAGGTCGTCCATCGGATAGCGCGCGAGCAGTTCGGCCATCCGCGTGAGGAGACTCGGCGTCTTGGTCGCTTCGCGAAGCGTCTCTTCTGAGACCCCGGCGCGAACTGCGACGGCGTTCGTAATCTCACGGTCGAGTAACGGAAGGTTGAGGCGATCGGCTACCACCCGCGCCACTTCGTCGCCGCCGCTGCCATATCCCCGCTGGACGGTAATCACCGCCATCCGACCTCCTGCCCACGATCATTCTCCCGGTCGCGTCGCTCTCGCGCTCACAGTATCGCGCACTGCCTCAGTGAGCCTCCAGTCGGCCTCGCCGCTGCTCCCTGTGACGTGAAAGCCTGCCGCTGCCAGGGCGAGCGCAACCGCTATCTCCCGGTCGTCGAGAAAGCCGCTGACGAGCAGCCGCCCGCCCGGACGGGTAACGCGGGCCAACTCGGAAGCGATCGCAAGGATCACGTTGGCGCTGATGTTCGCTACGACGACGTCGAACGCCGCCTCGGACGCCGCTTCGACTGTCCCCTCTATCACCGTCACCGACCCGGCGACGCCGTTGGCAGCGATATTGGCGGTCGCCGCGCGGACAGCGACGGGGTCGATATCGATCGCAAGCACCTCAGCTGCGCCAAGCTTTGCCGCCGCAATGGCGAGGATCCCCGACCCGGTTCCGAGGTCGAGCAGGCGGTCTCCGGGCCGCACCACGCGCTCAAGGGCGGCGAGGCAGAGGCGCGTCGTCGGGTGCAAGCCGGTACCAAAGGCCATACCGGGGTCCAATTCGATGACGACGTCGGCTGCGGCCGGCGTGTAGTCACGCCACGACGGCCGAATGACCAGCCGCTCCCCGACCCGATGGACGACGAAATGCTCCTTCCAGGCCTCAGCCCATTCGGTGTCGTCGACTTCTCGGACTTGCAGGGGACAGATTGGTCGCAGCTGCGCCAAGTGCCAGAGTGCCCGCTCGATGCGCTTGCGCTTGGCGCCGACGCCGCGGACCGCGGGAAGGTAGGTGCGGAGCCGAACCGGACGCGCAGGGTCGGCTTCCCATCCGCCCCACTCGCTGGTCGGCGTGATCGCTTCGTCGATGATGACGGCGCCGCCTGCCGCGCTGAAGACCGCCGCCACGGGCTCGACCGCTTCGCGATCGACCTCCGCTATCAGTTCCAACCAGCGCACCGCGCCTCCTCATCGCGCGTTGCCGGGATCAGGGCGGCCTGTCGGGCTGGAAAGAGCTACCCGCCGCTGATCGCGTCCTTCAGTTTGCTGAAAAAGCTCCGCTCTTCTTGATGGTGTTGGGTGCCGGTGCCGAACGTCTTCGCGAGCTCGCGGAACAGCTCCTTTTGGTAATCGGACAGATTGGTCGGGGTGACAACCCGGATCTTGACAAGCTGGTCGCCGCGGCCGCCGCCGCGGAGATAGGGCACCCCTTTCTCCTTTAAAGTGTAGATCCGGCCGGTCTGGGTGCCAGGGGCGATCTTCAGCTTGTAGGTGCCGTCCACCGTCGGCACGTCGACCTCATCGCCCAAGGCTGCCTGAGCAAAGTTGATCGGCAGCTCATACAAGATGTCATAGTCGCGCCGCTTGAAGAAAGGATGCTCGCGGACGTTGATGACAATGTACAGGTCACCGTTTGGACCGCCGCGCTGCCCTGCTTCACCCTTGCCCGGGAGGCGGAGTTCGCGGCCGTCGTCGATGCCGGCCGGAATGTCGACTTCGAGCTTCTCGCTCTTCCGCTCACGGCCGCTTCCCCGGCACACGCGGCACGGCTTGACAATGACCCGGCCTTCGCCGTTGCAGCGGCCGCAAGGAGCGACATTGACAAAATGGCCGAAGATGCTCTGCTGGACGCGGCGCACTTGACCGCTACCGTTGCAGTTGGTGCAGCGCTCCGGCGGAGTGTCCGGGTCAGACCCGATCCCGCCGCAGGTGGCACACGTTTCTGTGCGGACGATCTCGATGATCTTCCGGGTCCCAAACACCGCTTCTTCGAAGTCGATCGTCAGGTCATAGCGCAGGTTCGCGCCGCGGCGCGGCCCTCGTCTCGCCTGCTGAGCGCCTCCGAAGAACGTTTCGAAGATATCGCCGAAGCCACCAAATCCGTTGAAGGGATCAAACGCCCCCGTCGCCTCCGCCGTCCCGTAGCGATCGTAGGCAGCACGCTTCTGGCTGTTGCTCAGCACCTCGTAGGCCTCGTTCACTTCTTTGAACTTAGCCTCGGCATCGGGAGAGGGGTTCCGATCCGGGTGGTACTGGAACGCCAGCCGGCGAAACGCTTTCTTGATCTCCTCTTCAGTTGCGTCTCGGCGTACGCCGAGCACCTCGTAGTAATCGCGCTTGGTGGGCATTCGGACGTTCCTTGCCCAACTGTGGGAAAGTGGTGACAGGTATACCCACTTTTCAGTGTATGGGAGTGACCCGCGCCGGGCAAGAAAGAGTTCTGTTAGAGTTCCATTTGCTCGGCGAGTGCGCTCCAGGTGCTCCTATTTCGCTCTCGGAGGGGGTGTCGAGCAGTGTCCTTCCCGATCGCTTCTGATGCGGCGGAGGCGCCGCCGGCGATGTCGGTCGTCCTCCTCGTCGACCGTCGCCGGGAACGCGGGGCGCGCGCCCTTGGTTCCTTGCTTCGTCAGACCGTTATCGATCGTCTCGAAATCGTGCTCCTCGACTTCGGCGGGCCGCGCATTCCGCCGCTTCCCGGCTCCGAGCATCCGCGCGTCCGGACGATCCGCTTGCGGCGCGGACTGCCCTACGGAGTTGCCAAGCTGATCGGCTTCCGGGCGGCGCGCGCGCCGCTCGTCGCCTTCACCGAGGAGCACTGCCTCTATTCAGCGCAATGGGCGGAGGCGCTTCTTGCGGAGTTTGCTGACAGTCGCGTCGGCGCCGTCAGCGGCGAGATGCACAATGCCACGCCCGGGCGCGGCATGTCGGATGCCATTGCGATCGCGATCGCAGGGCCGTGGGCGGCGCCGGCTCGTCCGGGCCCTGCCCGAGCGCTCTCCTCGAACAACGCTGTCTATCGGCGCGCCGTGCTCGAGCGGCGGGCCGCCGACCTCGACCGTCTGCTCCGCGCCGAGCCGCTGCTTCTGGCTTGGCTTCGTGCTGAAGGCTATCACCTCCGTATCATCCCTGGAGCAAAATACGCCCACGAATTCGAGGCGGTGCTGAGCGACTATCTGGTACCTCGCTTTCTCCACGATCGGGTCACTGTCGCGACGCGGGCAGAGATGGAAGCGTGGGGGCAGGGACGGCGCCTCCTCTTCGTGGCAATCACGCTCCCCTGGCTGGCGGCGCGCTTGGTCTGGAAGCCGCTTCGGCTGGCGCGCCGACCAGGGGTCGGCTGGCGCGTCGTGCCGGCCATCCCCGCCATCGTTGTGGGCGAGGCGGCGGCGCTGGCGGGGATGGCGGTCGGCGCACTGCGCGGACTGGGGCGCGCTGATATCACGCTGCTGGACTACGACTTGAATGCCCGGCGCAGCGTCATCGAGCGGCAGGTTGGTCCTCGTCCTTTCCTTTGACTATGGCTCGCCGAGCGGCGGTGCCATTATCGCCGAGCAGATCAGCCGCCGCCTCGCCGCTGACTTCACTCTGCGGGTAATCCGCTTCTGCGACGAGCGCCGTCCCGGTGAATTGCCGTGGGCGCGCTTCGCGGACACGCAGTCCCGCCAGTTCGTCCGTCACGGCATTCCTGTGACCCAGCTCGGCCCGGCGGCGCCGCTTGCGCCGCTGCTGCGCGCGCTCACGCGCGCAAGCCGCGCCGCGCCGCCGCTGCGGCTCCCGCTAAGCGCGCTGTTCTATGCCGTGCATCGCGCTGCGCTCCGCCGCGAGATTGCCGCCGCTGACCTCGTCCATCTCTATTACGGCGGGCTTCCTTTTGCAGCGTGGCGCATTGCTCGGCTTGCAGCGGGGAATGGGGTGCCAGTTGTGCTCACGCCCTTTCTCCATCTCGAACGGCAGGGCCGGACGGTGAGCATGCCGCTTCGGCTTGGCAGTGTGCTCTTGCCCGTCCTGT
The DNA here is from genome assembly GCA_025054935.1 of Dehalococcoidia bacterium. NCBI lineage: Bacteria > Bacillati > Chloroflexota > Dehalococcoidia > Dehalococcoidia bacterium. The sequence goes on from JANWZD010000005.1 coordinate 166,672, forward strand.
GCCGCGAGGCAGCTGCAGTCATTGCCATGACCGAGGTTGAGCGCCGCTGGCTGATCGACCGCGGGGTGGCGCCGGCGCGCTGCTTCGTCGCGCCCGGCGCGCCGTCTCTCGACCCGGCTCATGAAGCCGATCCCGACCGTTTCCGAGCGACCTCCGGTCTCGGCGGGGATCCGATCGTGCTGTTCCTCGGCCGCCTTAGCCGCGCCAAAGGAGCCGAACGGCTGCTGCGCGCCGCCCCGCTCGTCTGGCGCGTTGCGCCGCAGACACGCTTCGTCTTCATCGGCCCCCTAGTCGAGCAGGAGGTCGATCCGCGGCGGTTCACGGACCCGCGGCTTTGCTTTCTCAAGGCCATGGGCGCCGAGAAGGCCGACGCGCTCGCGGCGTGCTCGCTCCTCTGCGTCCCCTCCGAGGCGGAGAGCCTTGGCCTCGTCTACCTCGAAGCGTGGGCGTTCGCGAAGCCGGTTGTCGCGCTCCGGCTGCCCGTTCTCGAGACGGTCATCAACGATGGCGAGGATGGGCTGCTCGTCGACCCGGCGCCCGAGGCGATCGCCCGGGCGATTGTGACGCTGCTTGCCGCACCGGAGACAGCAAAGCGGCTCGGGCTGGCCGGTCGGGCGAAGGTCCAGCGAAACTTTGTCTGGGAGCGGTCGGCGGCGCAGGTCGCTGCCGCCTATCGCCACGCGCTCGGCGGCGCAGCGCTTGACCGCGCCCGAGACTGAGCCTGTGCAGGAGGCGCGCTATGGAGATCCGTCATGAGCCGGAACAGCAGCGCTTCGTCGCCGTTCTTCCCGCCGGGGAGGCCGAATTGCGCTATGTCGACCGCGGAGACGGGGTGCTCGATTTCGTCTCTACCTTCACGCCGCCTGCTGAGCGCGGCAAGGGCGTCGCCGCTCGGCTGGTCGCTGCGGCGGTCGCGTACGCGCGCGAACGCGGGCTGCGTGTCGTCGCAAGCTGCTGGTACGCGCGCGATTGGCTCGCGGCCCATCCGGAGGAGAGCGCCGCCGTGCGCCCTTAGGGGGTGAAGAGACTGAGGATCTTCCCGAGCGTGTCGGGCAGGTCCTTGCGCGGGACGACGAGGTCGATCATGCCGTGTTCGAGCAGGAACTCGGCGGTCTGAAAGCCGGGGGGAAGCCGCTGGCGGGTCACCTGCTCGATGACGCGCGGTCCGGCAAAGCCGATGAGAGCACCCGGCTCGGCGATGGTGATGTCGCCGAGGCTGGCAAAGCTGGCGGTGACGCCGCCAGTCGTCGGGTCGGTCAGGACGGCAATGTAGGGGACGCGCGCCTCTCCCAGCCGGCTGAGGCTGGCAGCGGTTTTTGCCATCTGCATCAGGGAGATGGCCCCCTCGTACATCCGGGCGCCGCCCGAGGCGCTGACGACAACTAAGGGCCAGCGCCGGCGCAGTGCCTCCTCGACGGACCGCGTGACTTTCTCCCCGACAACCGACCCCATTGAGCCGCCGAGGAAGCCGAAGTCGAGAACCGCCAACACGACTGGATGCCCTCGGATCGCGCCGCCGCCGCAAACGGCCGCCTCGACCAAGCCGGTGACGCGCTGGGTCTCTTCGAGCTTCGCGAGGTAGGTCTGGCTCTCGGTCTTGAAGCCGAGCGGGTCAGTCGGCGCGAGGTCGGCAAACCATTCCTCGAAATGCCCCCGGTCGACCAGCTGAGCGATCCGCTCGCGGGCGCTCAGCCGAAAGTGGTACCCGCACTTGACGCACACTTTCAGGTTGTCTTCGAGCTCGCGGACGTAGTTCAGTTCCCGACAGCGCAGGCAGCGCACCCAGAGCGTTTCCGATGGCCCGCGCGTCCCGCGGCCGGCCGAGAACGACTTGCGCAGCCGGTCCACGTCGCCCTAGTCGTCCGGCTCCTCGCCGGCGCGGTCGTCATCGTCGTCGCGCTGCCAGTCCGCCTCGGCCTCTTGGAATTCCTGCAGGAGCTGCCGCGCCACCGGCGCCTGCTCGACCGGCACCATCAAGCGGACCGGGATGGCCGAGACGCCGAGAAACGAGACGGCGTCTTCCGGCTCGAGCATGGCGACGACCCCCTCTTCTTCAAGCATCGCCTTCAGCATTTCGCCGATGGTTTGGTCGGGGGCGGTGATGACGTGCTCCCAGCCTTCCACTGCAGTTCCTCAGCGCGAGCGTCGCGCAATTCTACAGCACCTGCCGGCGCGGAGCCGCAGCGGCGGCCGCATACTCTCGCCGGCACCCAGCTTTTGGCAGCCGTGTCGCGGACGCCTGGTTAGTCTGCCGCGCTCGCAGCGAGCTTGGCGCGCACCGCTGCCGCGATCGTTTCGGGGTCCGGGAACCCTCCCTCGCGATACATTGAATGGACCAGCTCGCCGCCGACGGTGACGTCGAAGCTTCCGTCCTGCCAGGGGATGATCTCGATCGACGACAGCTGGTCGCGGAACTCCAGCATCAGATGGTTCGCGAGCGCAATCGTATACGGCTCATAGCCGCATTCAGCACAGTAGACGATCTGCACCTTGACCGGTTTTGGTGCCATTGCTACACCTTCTGCGCAAACGCCTGTTCGACGATCGCCCGCAGTTCGGCGATGACATCGCGGTTGTCGAGGTCGCGCCACTGTTCGCGCGCGTTCGCCATTTCCTGCATCAGCTTGACGCGGATCTCCTCCGGCAGCTCGGCGATCGACCGGTCGGGCGGGCCGAACTCGGGGTTCTTCCGGTACAGCTCCTCTCGAAATTGCCTCCGCCGGGCGGTCGCGCTCGCGGGGCGTTCGATGAAGAGCCCGACTTGGTTGAACGCTTCGTCGAAGAAGACGAACGTCGGGATCGAGCGGAACTTCCCTTGGTAGAGCCACTGATCCATCAGGTCAAGGTTCTGATCGCGCAGGAAGATGCGGAGGTTCAGCTTGCCGCTTTCGCGGGCGAGCCGCCCGAGGATCGGCAGGTTGTCGATCACGTCGCCGCACCAATCTTCTGCGAGGACGAGCACGTTCAGGGGCTTCGGCAGCCGCTTAAACGCCTCGAGGTCCTCGGCCGCAATCTGGACGCCGGCCTCGTTCTGCTCCAGCCGCTCGCGATTGCGGGTCATCTGCGCCTTAAATTCCTCATAGGTCATGCCCTGGGCAAACCGCTCGGGGGTGACGGTCATTGGGAGCTCCTCAGGGGCGAACCGAGCTGCGATCTCGGCCGAATTCGATGGAGTTTTATCACAGGGGCGGAAGAGCGACAAACGCAAGCGCTGCGGTGGTCAGACCGCGCTGAAGGAGGGCTATGACAACCGTTTCATTCTCGCAGCCGTGGGTCGCGGCGGTCGTCCATGCGCCGCTGGTCGGGGTCCAGTCGGATGAAAGCGCCAAGGAGACCCAGCGCCGCAACGCGCACCGGATCGCAGCGCAGATCGATCGGATCGTTCAGACCTGGGAGCCGTCGCCTCGCCTGCTCGTCTACCCGGTGCTCTGCTTGACCAGCCCGCGCCGGAGTGCCGCCGGCGTCCGCATGGAGACCGTTGCGGTCGAGCTGCCAGGCGAGGAGTTTCAGCCGATCCTCGATGCCTGCCGGCGGAACAACTGCTATTTCGTCTCCAGCACCCAAGAGCGGACGAGCAAGCTCCCCGGGCGCTACTTCCACACCGGCTTCATGCTCGGGCCGAACGGGCTTGTCCTGCGCTCGCCGAAAGCGCAAGCGTTCAGCGCTCCTGAAACCACGGCCTTGCGCGACATGATCGAAGAGTACGAAGCCGCCTTCGGCGCGGGGTCGGTGCTTCCAGTGGCGACGACCGAACTTGGGACGGTCGGCTGCCTTGTCGAAGCGGAGATCGCTGTTCCCGAGGCGGCGCGGCTCCTCCGCGCGAAAGGGGCCGACCTGATTGTTCACCCGACAGTCGAGCAGGCGAGCGGCCCAGCCCGCCCCCCGATGCAGGCGCTCAAGCAGGCAGTCGCTTTTGCCGCCGGTGTCTATCTGCTGTCGGCGGCCGCATCGCGCATCGTCGGCTATCCGGACGAAGCTCCCACCCTCGGCGCATACTCGATGATCGTTGGGCCGGACGGCGCGATCGAGGCGTCGGTCGGTCCGCGCGACGGCATCGCGACGGCGATGATCGACCCAGATCGGCTCGCGGAGGCGCGCCGCCGAGCCGAGCGCTCCACCACGCCGGCGACGGCCCTCTACCGCGAGGTGTATCGCTAGGGCGAGCCCTTGCTCAGCGGACGAGATCGCCGGCGGCAGGCGCGACAGGCGGCGGCACGTCGCATGTCGACCCTGCTGGCCGGCAAACCGCTCTGCTATCCAGCCGACGACTGCCGGCCGGCGACTTTGGCACTCTTGTTGTGCGCAGCTCCGTCGAGCCGAAGGCTGGTCAGCAGCGAGGCGGCGGCGCACCAGCGGGCCTGCAGGGCGGCCGTTGTGTTCGGCAGAACTCCCCGGTCGGCGAGGCTCTGGATGATCATGACCGGCGGGCTGGGCGGCAGCGGCGTCTGGGCGAGCAGCGCGCGCCGCTAGGCAGGGTCGGTGGCGGGGGCGACGCGGAAGAACGCCTCGCCGAACCGTTCGCGCGCGCGGCCGATCATGCCGGCGGCCGCCAGACACTGCTGAGCGGGCGACGGGTATGTCGACAGTCCGGTCGTGGTCAGCAGCGGCGCGACCGGGAGATCGGGGCAGACAGTCGTCTAGGCGGCGACGACGTCGCGCCCGATCACCCAAGCGGGCGCGTTGTTCCATGGCCGGCCCGCGAGGGGAAGAAACTCGGCGGCGGGCGCCGCGGCCGCGACGGCGAGCAGCAACAGCTTGGGGGCGAGCTGGCTCGCGAGAGCGCCGGTCCAGAGCGCGCTGTGGCCGACGGCCCAGCAGGAACTTGCGTTTGCATTGGCGCTCGCTGCGCCGACAACATCCTGCGCCTCAGACCGCCGATCACGGAGAGCGACCTGCTTTCCTCATCACAGGATCGGCAGGGTGTGATAGACTGATAAACAGCAGAGCCAAAAGACGGGGCGCTCGTCACCCGCTATCCGGCGAGCAGGAGGAGACGGCCAACGCCGTCTCTTCGTGTGTTGGGCGCGGGACGGCTCTCTCCGTAAGGTTCGAGGTCGGTGGCGATGAGCGGCGCAGCGCACACTCGAGAACAGCGCTTGATCAGCGTCGAGCCGTCACGCTTTGCTCGCCGGGTTGGGATCCCCGTTCAGCGATTTATCTCGACCGAGGCGGCGAGCGGCGCGATCCTAATGACGGCGGTGATCGCCGCGCTGCTCTGGGCGAATTCGCCCTGGGCGGCGAGCTACCACGCGCTCTGGGCAGCGCCGGTCGCTGTCACGGTCGGCAGCCTCGCGATTGACAAGCCGCTCCTGCTCTGGGTGAACGATGGGCTGATGGCGATCTTCTTCTTTGTCGTCGGCCTCGAGATCAAGCGCGAGCTGCTGCACGGCGAGCTGTCGTCACCGCGGGCGGCGGCGCTGCCGATTGCGGCGGCCATTGGCGGCATGATCGCGCCGGCGGTTATTTATGTCGCGATTAACGGGTTCGGCGAGACCGCGCGCGGCTGGGCGGTTCCGATGGCGACCGACATCGCGCTTGCGCTCGGCGTGCTGGCGCTGCTCGGCCGGCGGGCGCCAACCGAACTGCGGGTCTTCCTGCTCGCGCTGGCGATCGTCGACGACCTCGGCGCGATCGCTGTCATCGCCCTCTTCTACACCGAAGCGCTGTCGCTGCAGGCGCTGCTGGTCGCGGCGGGGCTGTTCGGGCTGATCGCGCTGGGGGTGCGCGCTGGGATGCGGTCGACGTTCGTCTATCTGGTCTTGGCGGTGGTGTTCTGGGTCGCGATTCTGAAGTCGGGCGTCCATGCCACCATCGCCGGGGTGCTGCTGGCGATGGTGGTCCCGGCTTCGGCGAAGATTGCGCCCGACCGCCTCGCAGAGGCGATCGGCGCCGTGCTCGATCGGCTGGAGAAACCGGCCGGCGAGCCGAAGGAGGCGATCGGCACGGTGGGTCGGCTGCTCCCGCTCGCCGAAGCGCCGCTTGAGCGCCTCGAACGGCTGCTCCATCCGTGGGTCAGCTATCTCGTCGTGCCGATCTTCGCGCTGGCGAATGCCGGCGTGGTTATCTCCGGCGAGGCGCTGACCGACGCTGCAACGAGCACCATCACCCTCGGCGTGGCGGCGGGGCTGCTGCTCGGCAAACCGCTCGGCATTCTCGGTGCAAGCGCGATCATGGTCCGGCTTGGGCTAGCGGTGCTGCCCCATCGGGTTCGGTGGGTGCAGCTCGCCGGGGCTGGGGTGCTGGCCGGGATCGGGTTCACCGTCGCGCTCTTCATCGACGAACTCGCCTTCGTTCTGCCGGAGCAAGAAGACCTTGGGAAAGTCGGCATCCTCGCCGCCTCAGTCGTGGCGGGCATTGCCGGCTATCTCCTGCTGCGCCTGACAACCGCGTCTCCTCCCCGCAGGAGCGCGGTGGAGCCAATCGTGCCGGCCAAATCGTAGTGCCGAGCGTACGAGCGGACGAAGATCGATGCCGTTGCGTTGACAGAGCCATCCACCATGCTCGCTGCCGTCCTCGCTCTCGCCATTCTTGCCGGCGGCGCGCCGTGGCTGCGCCGCTTCGCGGGTTCCGCGGCGCTGCCGCTGCTGGCGCTCTTCCCCGCCGGGCTGACGGTCTGGCTGCTGAACCGGCTCGAGGCTGTCGCCGACGGCGGCCGTATCGTTGAAGCGACACCGTGGGCGCCGAACCTCGGCCTCTGGCTGTCGTTTTCCCTCGACGGGCTGAGCCTCCTCTTCGCGCTCCTGATCAGCGGCATCGGCGCGCTCATTGTCCTGTACACCGGCGGCTACTTGGCGGGAAACCCCCGCATTGGCCGCTTCACCGCGTTCTTGCTCGCCTTTATGGCGTCGATGCTCGGGGTCGTGCTCGCCGACAATGTCATCCTGCTCTACGTCTTCTGGGAGCTGACGAGCCTGACGTCGTTTCTGCTGATCGGGTTCGAGCACGAGAAAGCCGAGACGCGCGCCGCTGCCTGGCAGGCCCTGCTGGTGACGGGCGCCGGCGGCCTCAGCTTGCTGGCGGGGCTTGTTCTCCTTGGGCTGGTCGCCGGAACCTTCGAACTTTCGGCGCTGCTCGCTGCCGGCGACCGTGTTGCGGCCAGCCCTGCTGCGCCCGCGATCGTGACGCTCGTCCTGCTGGGGGCGTTCACTAAGTCGGCGCAGTTCCCGTTTCACTTCTGGCTGCCGAATGCGATGGCGGCGCCGACACCGGTCAGCGCCTATCTCCATTCGGCGACGATGGTGAAGGCCGGCGTCTACCTGATCGCGCGCTTGAGCCCCGTGCTGGGCGGCGTGCCCGGCTGGAGCGAGGCGGTCACGGTCGTCGGTGCTCTCACAATGCTCGTCGGCGCGACACTCGCGCTCGCACAGACCGACCTGAAACGCCTCCTCGCCTATTCGACGGTGAGCGTCCTCGGCACGCTGACAATGCTGCTTGGGCTGGGCACCCCGCTCGCGGCAAAAGCGGCTGTCAGCTTTCTCCTTGCTCATGCGCTGTACAAGGCGGCGCTCTTTCTGGCGGCGGGAACGCTCGACCATGAGACGGGCACGCGTGATGTGACCCAGCTCAGCGGCCTCGCGCGGAAGCTGCCGATCACGGCGACGGCGGCGATCCTCGCTGGGGCATCGATGGCGGGGCTGCCGCCGTTCCTCGGTTTTCTCGGCAAGGAGACGCTGCTCGACGCCGCTGCGGCAGCGGGGAATGTCGCGCTGACCGCGACGGTGCTGGTTGCCTCAACATTCCTTGTCGCGGTGGCGGGGATTACGGCGCTGACGCCCTTTGTTGGCCAGCCGCAGCCGACACCGAAGGCGGCGCATGAAGGCGCGATCAGCCTCTGGCTCGGGCCGCTCGTCCTCGCGCTGCTCGGGCTGGTGATCGGCCTCGCGCCGGCGCTGGTGGCTGCGCCGCTGCTCGCGCCGGCGGCGAGCGCGGTGCGGGGCGAGACGGTGGCGGTCGACCTGAAGCTCTGGCCCGGCTTCACGCTCGTCCTCGCCCTGAGCGGCGCTGTCCTTGCGGCGGGGGCGCTCCTCTTCTGGCGGCAGGCGCAGCTCCGCGGGCTGCTCGCTCGCGGCGCGCCGCTGGCGCGCCTCGGCCCCGGCCGCTGGTATGACGAGGCGGTCAGCGCCCTGAACGCCGTCGCCAGCTGGCAGACGCGGCTGCTGCAGAACGGCTATCTGCGGCGCTATCTGGTGGTCGTCATGCTGACGGCGGTCCTGCTGAGCGGGACAGTGCTCCTCGGCCGGGGCGCGCTTCCGCAGCCGAACTTCGCGATCCCCGACGAGCGGCTGTTTATGGTCGGCGTGCTGGCGCTGATCGTGGCAGCGTCCGGGGCGACCACGATCGCGCAGTCGCGCCTTGCGGCGGTGGCGAGCCTTGGCGTCGCCGGCTTCGGGATCGCGCTCGTCTATGTGCTCTTCGGCGCGCCCGACCTCGCCATGACGCAGATCTTGGTCGATATTCTGACCGTCGTCCTGTTCATTCTCGTCTTCTATCACCTGCCGCGGCTGCCGCGCCCGGCGCGGCTGCAGAGCCGGCTGCGCGACGCTGTGGTCGCGCTTTCGGCCGGCGCGCTCGTGACGGTCCTAATCTGGGCGGCGAATGCCGGGCCGCATCCCGGCACGCTCGCTACGTTCTACAGCGAGAACAGCTACGACGCCGGCCGCGGCCGCAATGTGGTCAATGTCATCCTCGTCGACTTCCGAGCGTTCGACACGCTCGGCGAGATCGTCGTTCTCGGCGTGGCGGCGTTTGGGGTTTACGCTCTGCTGAAGCTGCGCGTCCGGGAGGGGCGCGAATGACCTCCCTCATCCTCCAGACAGCGGCGCGCTTTCTGTTGACCTTGATGCTGCTGTTTTCGGTCTTTCTCCTCCTGCGTGGCCACGACCTTCCCGGGGGCGGGTTTATCGGCGGGCTGGTGGCTGCCGCCGCGTTCGCGCTCTACGCCTTCGCTTTTGATGTCGAGGCGGCGCGGCGCGCGCTCTCGGTCTCGCCGCAGCTGCTGATTGCGGCCGGCCTGCTCGTTGCCCTGCTGAGCGGCACGACGGCGATGCCGGAAGGGATGGCGTACCTCACGCCGCGCTGGATTGAGACGGTGCTGCCCGCCGTCGGCGCGGTCAAGGTCGGCACGCCGCTCCTCTTTGACCTTGGGGTCTACCTCGTCGTTATTGGCGTTGTGCTGCTGATCACCTTCAGTCTCGCGGAGGAGTAGCATGGAGTCGTATGTGGCGATTGTCGCCGGCGCGCTCTTCGCTGCCGGAATCTACTTGCTTCTCCAGCGGACGCTCGCGCAGCTCATCCTCGGTCTCGCGCTGATCAGCAACGGCGCCAATCTGGCGATCTTCACCGCTGCCGGCTTGCGGTGGGGGGAGCCGCCCCTCATCCCCGAGGGGGCGACCCGCTTGGCCGGCCCCGCGGCCGACCCGGTGCCGCAGGCGCTCATCCTGACGGCAATCGTCATCGGGTTCGGCACGCTCGCTTTCACTACCGCGCTCGTCCATCGCGTCCATCAGACCGTCGGCACCGACAATCTCGATGACATGCGCGCCACCGACCTGCTCGACCCGTCGTCTGGCGCGACGGACAAGTCGTGAGGGGGGCATGAACCAGCTTGTCGTGCTGCCCCTGCTCGTCTCGCTGCTGACGGCGGTGCTCTGTCTCCTCTCCTCGCGGTCGCGGGTGGCGCAGCGTCGGATTGCGATGGCGGGCGGCGCAGTGCTGCTGGCGGTCTCCCTTGGGCTGCTGCTGGCTGTCTGGACGGAGGGGATCCTCGTGGTTGCGATCGGCAGCTGGCCGGCCCCCTTCGGCATCGTGCTGGTTGCCGACCTGTTGAGCGCGATTATGGTGGCGATCACCGGTATCACCGGCGCGACGGTCCTTGTCTATTCGCTCCTGACCATCGACCGGCGGCGCCAGACCTTCGGCTACTACCCGGTCTACTTCGTCCTTCTCGGCGGGATCTGCGGCGCCTTTCTGACCGGCGACTTGTTCAACCTGTTCGTCTGGTTCGAGGTGATGCTGATCGCCTCCTACGTTCTGCTGGCGCTGGGCGGGGAGCGCGCTCAATTGGAAGGTTCGATCAAATATGTCACGCTCAACTTGATCGCATCATTCCTCTTCTTGACGGCGGTCGGCGTGCTCTATGGGACGGTCGGCACGCTGAACATGGCCGACCTTGCCATTCAATTGAACACTATCGCGCCGCCAGCGCTCGTCACCAGCCTTGCGATGCTCTTCCTGGTGGCGTTCGGCATCAAGGCGGCGATCTTTCCTCTCTTCTTTTGGCTTCCCGCCTCCTACCACACGCCGCCGGTCGCCGTCTCCGCAATTTTCGCCGGCATGCTGACGAAGGTCGGCGTCTACGCGCTCATTCGCGTCTTCACGCTGCTCTTCACCGCCGATACCGCAGTAACGCACACGCTCATCCTCGTTATCGCTGCTCTAACGATGATCACGGGGGTGTTGGGCGCAGTAGCGCAGTATGAGCTGCGGCGCGTCCTGTCGTTCCATATCATCAGCCAGATTGGCTACATGATCATGGGGCTCGGGCTGTTCACGCCGCTCGGTCTGGCAGGGTCGATCTTCTACATCATCCATCACATCATCGTGAAGACAAACCTCTTCCTCATCGGAGGGATCGCGGCGCGCGTGGTGGGGGCAGAGGACCTTCGTCGGATGGGCAGTCTCGTGACGTGGTTTCCTCTCCTTGCCGGGCTGTTTTTGATCCCGGCACTCTCGCTTGGCGGCGTCCCTCCCTTTTCGGGGTTCTTTGCCAAGCTGGCACTGGTCCAAGCTGGGCTGGCAGCCGGCCAGTACGTGGTCGTCGGCATCTCGCTCGCTACCGGCCTGCTGACCCTCTATTCGATGATCAAGATCTGGAACGAAGCGTTCTGGAAGCCGGCGCCGCCGGGCGCCGACGGCGAGCCGCCTCGTGAGCCGACGAAACGGATCATCGCGCTGCGGCCTTTGCTCGGGCCGGTAGTGACGCTCGCTGCGCTTACGGTTCTTATTGGCGTGCTCGCGGGGCCCGTGTTTGCGCTCGCTGAGGAAGCAGCCGACCAGCTCCTTGCCCGCGAGCGCTACATCGAAGCCGTGCTGGGGAGGTGAGATGCGCGGCCTGCTGATCAACATCTTTCTTGCCGCCAGCTGGGCAGCTGTGTCGGGGCGGCTCGACCTGCTCAACCTGAGCGTGGGATTTGCTCTCGGCTTCGTCATCCTGCTGTTCACGCACCATGTTGTCGGCGCCACCAGCTATATCCGGCGGGTCCGCAGCGTGCTCGAGCTCGCCGCGTTCTTTCTCGTCCAACTCGTTGCCGCGAACTTCCGCGTCGCCTATGAGGTGCTGACGCCAAACTATCGGGCGCGTCCGGGGATCCTGGCGATCCCCCTCGATGCCAAGAGCGATGTCGAAATCACCGTGCTCGCCAATCTGATCAGTCTCACCCCCGGCACGCTCAGCCTCGACCTCTCCGACGACCGATCGACCCTGTTTATCCATACGATGTACATCGACGACGTCGAAAAGACCCGGCGCGACATTAAGAACGGCTTCGAACGGCGGGTGATCGAGGTGTTCCGATGATGGTGGAAGGCCCGTTTTGGTTTCCAGCGGTTCTCTCCCTCGTTGTCGCGACGCTCGGGGTTGGGCTGGTGCTCAGCTTCCTGCGGGTGCTGATCGGTCCCCGGCCGGCTGACCGAGTGGTCGGCCTCGACCTAATCGCGTCGATCGTCGTCGCCGCGATCGCCGTCTTCGCGGTCGCGAGCGGCGACCGCGTCTATCTGGACGTGGCGATCGTGCTGGCGCTGATTGCTTTTCTCGGCACGATCGCCTTTGCCAGCTATCTCGTCAAGGCGCGGCTGCGATGAAAGACCTCGTCGTTTTGGCTTTGCTCCTCCTCGGCGCAGCGCTCTTGCTGCTCGCTGCGCTCGGTGTGCTCCGGATGCCGGATGTGTTCATGCGGATGTCGGCGGCGACGAAAGCGTCCTCGCTCGGCGCGGGATTGGTGGTGCTGGCGGTCGCGCTCTACTTCGGCGATCTCGCGACGGTGACGCGCGCGCTGGCAGTGATCGCGTTTCTCTTCCTGACGGTGCCGGTCGCTTCTCACTTGATCGGCCGGGCGGCCTATATCGATGGCGCGCCGTTGTGGGAGCGAACGGTTGTCGATGAGCTGGCTGGCCACTACGAGCGTGCTCTCGAAGAGCGTGGCGGTCAGCCGACTGCGCTCTTCCCGCGACGCCCGCCTGCCTCTGCCCGCGCTGTTCCGTCGCTGCTGCGTGACCGCGAGGCGCCGGATTAAGCGGCTGCTTGCCTCGCGGCCTGTCAGCGCTGCCTGCGCGCTCCCGATTCGACCGGCTCGAGCGTGCTAGGCTAGAATTCGCCGCAGTTTGCGTCCGGACTCGCCCTGCCCGAGGGGGATGGCATGGAAGGCGGTATGTCCAGCGAGCCCGATGGCGTTCTCATTCAGCGCGCGAAGGAGCAGGTTTCTGCCTTCGGCGCGCTCTACGAGCGGCATGTTGACCGGGTCTTTGGGTACGTCCTTGCGCGTGTCGGCGACCCCGCCGAGGCCGAGGATGTGACGGCGCGCGTCTTCCTCCAAGCGCTTACCCATCTTCCTGGCTACACAGACCGCGGCGCGCCGTTTTCCGCCTGGCTGTTCCGCATTGCGCACAATTTAGTGGCAAACTGGCATCGCGAGCGCGAGCGCCGCCAGCGCGCTCTCGGGGAAATGCTGCGCCAAGAGCTTGACCGCACGAGTGAGCGCTTGGAGGCGCTGACCCGGCATGACGCCCTCGTCCAACTGCGCAACGCCCTCCAGAGCTTGCCGCTGGACCGCCAACGGCTGCTCACGCTCAAGTTTGTCGACGACCTCTCGAACGCGGAGATCGGCCGGCTAATGGGGCGGAGCGAAGGCGCAATAAAGGCGCTCCTGCACCGCACAGTCGCCACCCTGCGCCGGGCGCTGAGAACAATGGACGACGCCCTTGCGTGAGTCGGCGTGACGGTGTCGCCGACCTGGCCGACGACCCTGCGCTCGCTCTTGGCTGAGCTTGCCGCGAGCGGGGTCGACGAGTTCGAATTCGCAAGCGGCGACACGCGACTGCGGATTCGCCGGAAGCCGGGGCAACTGGCGGCGGCGCGCGACGCTTCTGCAGCCGCAGTGCCGCCGGTCCGCGGCGCAACGATCGTCGCGCCGCTGGCAGGGATCTTCTATCGCGCTGCCTCGCCCGGCGCGGAGCCGTTCGTTCGCGAAGGAGATACGGTCGCACCGGGGCAGCCGATCGGCCTGATCGAGGCGATGAAAGTGTTCAACGAAGTGCGCGCTGACCGCGGCGGGCGGATTGTCCGCTTCCTGGTCGACAATGGTCAGCTCGTTCGGGCGGGCGACCCGCTCGTGGAGCTGGAGGAAGCGGAATGAGCCGCGTTCGGATCGTCGGCTGGGGCAAGCATCTTCCGAGCAAGGTGGTGACGAACGACGATCTGGCGCTGATCGTCGACACCTCCGACGAGTGGATCCGGACCCGCACCGGCATTCAAACGCGCCGGATCGCGCAGGATGACGAGAGCGCCGCGTCGCTGGGCGCGGCGGCGGCGTGTCGGGCGCTCGAACGAGCAGCAATCGCGCCGACAGAGGTCGACCTGATCATCTGCGCGACGGCAACCCCCGACCGCATCTTTCCCTCGACTGCCTCGCTTATCCAGCATGCGATCGGTGCCACGCGGGCTGCTGCTTTCGACCTCGGTGCGGCCTGCTCCGGGTTCGTCTACGCCTTTGTCACTGCGGCGCAGTTCATTGCCAGCGGCGCCTACCGCACGGTGCTGGTTGTGGGAAGCGAGATTTTCAGCCGAATCCTCGACTGGAGCGATCGCAACACGTGCGTGCTGTTTGGCGACGGCGCCGGCGCAATGGTGCTGCAAGCCGGTGAGGGCGAGGAGGATGTCCTCGGCTTCACCCTCCGCTCTGATGGAAGCGGCGCCGACCTCCTCTACGTGCCCTGCGCGACCGGAGTGAAGGCGTTCCAGCCGCCGGATGGACGGCCCGCCCTGCGGATGCAGGGCAGCGAGGTGTTCAAGTTCGCCGTTCAAGCGATCGTCGAGTCGACCCAGGCAGTGGTTGCGGCGGCAGGGCTGGACCTCGCGGAGGTCGACATGATCGTCGCTCATCAGGCCAATGAACGTATCCTCCGCTCGGCAGCGAAGCAGCTGGGGCTGCCTGGGCGGAAGTTCTATCAGAACCTCCAGCGGTACGGGAACACCTCTGCGGCGTCGATCCCGATCGCGTTCACGGAAGCAGTCGAAGAGGGCAAGATCCGGTCCGGAGACAAGGTGATCTTCGTCGGGTTTGGAGGCGGGCTCGCCTGGGGCGCGGTGCTTGTCCAGTTCGGCGTCCGCGCCGCGAGCGCGCCGCGCCGTCCATTTCCTGCCACGGTCTGGCACAAGGCGCAGGACGTCAGGCGGTGGCTTCCTCTCGGGCGCCGCCGTCCTCTGCCCTAAGCAGTCGCCGGTCCGACGGACCGGCGACATGGCAATGGAGGCGAGCCGCGCTCTAGCGCGACGAGACCTTCCACGTGCTCAGCATATGCGTGCCGGCGATCGCCAGCACCGCTGAAACGAGCGAGACGAGCAGCAATCCTGAGATGGTTCCAAGGTGTTCGATCATGGCGCGAATCTCCTGAGTGCAGGATGGCTCCAGTATTGCGTGCTATCCTGCTCGCGCCATTGTCCGGGCGGCGGGACTTTGGGCGCGACCTCCGGTCAGGGGCAGCGCTGTCCAAAAGGACAGCGTTTAGGGACGGGGCGATGGGGAGGGGCTGGCAGTAGGCGTCTGCGGTGGGGGAGTAGCCGTTGCCGGAAGCTGGCTGGGCGGCGTGATGGCGGGCGGCCGCGTTGGCGGGCGATAGCCGGGCTGGGTGGCGATGGCGGGTGGCCGAGTCGGGGGGCGATAGCCGGGTTGGCCGGGCAGGGCCGTCGCTGCTCCCGCCGGTGTCGTCATGGCGTCGGCGCGCACCTCGAAGCGGACAGCCCCGACGGTCTCCCGCTGCCCATCGGGACCGACGAGGGCAAGCCGGAACTGATACTGCCCCGGCGGGAAGGGCTGCCGAAGGGCATACCACCACGTTGTGCCCGTCATGGACTCAGCGACTTGGACGATATCGGGCGGCCGAATCTCTGTCGCTCTGCCGCTGCCCTCGACCCGCTCCCAGATGACGAGGGCCTCTCCGCGATAGCCGCGCGGAACCCACTCATAGATGACCCGGCCGGCCATGCCGCGATTATCCGCGGGAAAGGCGGAAGCGGCACTGTGATACTGGCCATCGGGGCCGATTGGCGCGACCTTCACGACGCGGACGACGGGCTTGCCGCTCGCACCGGCGACGAGGCGAGGACCAACACCGCTCCAGAGGATGCCGACGCCGCCCCCAAGCATGACGCACAGCACGGCGAGACAGCCAAGCGCTGGTGGGATGAAGGGCAGTGGTCCCCCGCGGTGCGCCGACCCTGCGGCGGCGGGACGGGAAGCAGCGGCTGGCTCGGGACTGGGCGGCGGAGAGGGGGCGAGCGCCTCATCGAGAGGGGGGGGCGCCTCGCTTGTCGAGGTGGCGTCCTGGGAGGAAGGTAGTTCGTGGGGCGGCTCGTGCACGGCTCTCCTCACTCGCCCGGAGTGCTCCTACGATAGCGCGATGTCCGCGGGTTTGCGATCCCCTTGCTGGTCAGGGAAGAGCATTCTCGGCGTGTTTGAGGTAGTACGTCATCGATTGGAGGGCAACGACAGGGTCGATGTCGCGCACGCGGACATGCGGCGGAACGCTAAGGGTGATCGGCGCGTAGTTCAAGAGCCCGGTGACGCCGACAGCGACAAGCTGGTCGACGACCGTCTGCGCCTGCGCGGCGGGTACGGCGACGATCCCGATATCGAGCCGCTCTGCCCGAGCAACGGTGGCGAGGTCGTCCATCGAACGGACGATCAGGTCGCCGACCGCGGTGCCGATCTTCGCCGGGTCGTTATCGAAGAGCGCGACGACGCGGAAGCCCTCGGACGCGAAGCCGGGGTAGCTGGCGATCGCGCGGCCGAGCCGGCCGATGCCGATGATCGCCATCCGCCATTCGCGGTCGAGCCCCAGGATGCGGCGGATCTCGGTCTTGAGATGAGCAACGTCGTAGCCGGTGCCCTGCTTGCCGAATTCTCCGAAGTAGCTGAGGTCCTTGCGGATTTGGGCGGGGGTAACGCCGAGGAGGCGGCCGAGGTCGAGGGAGCTGATGACGGCGGTCCCCCGCGCTTCCAGCTGGGCGAGCGCGCGCGCGTAGATGGGCAGCCGGCGAACGACAACTTCAGGAATGCGCGAACTCACGGTGCGGCCTCGAGCGGCTTCGTGCCCCAGTGGATGGCGATCGTACCGAAGTTCAGCGGTTCGTACTCGGGGAAGAGCAGACCGCATTCGGCGAAGAGGGTACGTAGGGCCTCAGCGTCGGGAAAGTGGTCGACCGACTGGGGCAGGTAACGATAGGCGGCGAAGCTGCCGGAGACGAGCCCGCCGATGAGGGGGACAACCCGGTGAAAGTAGAGCCGGAAGAGAGGAGCAATCCACGGCAGGAGAGGACGCGTCAACTCGAGGCAAACCACCCGTCCCCCCGGGCGGACGACACGGATCATCTCGGCGAGGGCGCGGCGCAGGTCCGGGAGATTGCGCAAGCCGAACCCGATGGTGACGCCATCGAAGCTGTTGTCGCGAAATGGAAGCGCAAGGGCATCGCCCTCGACGCGGGCGATCCGGCCGGATGCGCGGACCTTCGCATCGCCCGCAAGGAGCATCGGGCGGGAGAAATCGAGGCCGACCACGAAGGGGGCAAGCGTTGCGAGGTCGGTGGCGATGTCGCCGGTGCCGGTTGCAACGTCGAGGAAGCGCTCTCCCACGATCGGAGCGGCGATCTCGGCGGCGCGGCGCTGCCAGCGGCGATACTGGCCGAACGTCATGATGGCGTTCATCAGGTCGTAGTGACCGGCGATGCGGTCGAACATGCGCCGGACGTAGCGCGCGCGCGCCGCGCCGCGGAGATGCGCCATCCTCGGCGGCCTCCCGCTGGGGAGTGGAGTAAGCTGTCGACCCTCGCGTCGACGGTGCCGCAAGCAGAAGCGCAAGGCCACAAGCGGCATTTGTACATTCTATCACAATCATGTCCCTCGCATGCGCCGAGAAGCGAGCAGAAGCGCGGGCAGGGAAGACGGCTGCTTTCGAGGTCAGGGCGGGCGCGCTCCGCACGCTGGACCAGATGGAAGATGCGGAGGGGGAAAGCGGCTGCCTGGCACGCGACGCGCTCCTGATGCTCGCGGCGAAGAGGCGCAACAGGCGCTTGCCGTGCCGACCACGGCGTGGGCCGAGGGCGCAGCGCGTCCGCTAGCCCGGCTCGCATTCAGGTCCTCGGCTGCGCCGGGACGGCCGCTGCTTAGACGAGAGCGCGGGGTTCTCGCCGATGCCGATCCCGCTCCCGGCGCACCTTGCTGTCCGGCGCGTTCTCTTCGCGGCAGCGTTATCGCCGACGGTAGCCTGGCGTTCCGAAGGGGTTCGTAGCGTGAATGACCTGCAGCGCGGTGGTGATGTCATCCCAGTAGACGAAGAGGGGGTTCCCGTCGGAGCCGATTGTGACTGCTGTGTGCCATCCTGAGGACGCCGCCGGCACGCGGCCGATGTCCTGAATAGTCAATCGCGTGCCGCTGCAGTCGAAGTCGGTGCAGAGAAGGCCGCGCAGCTGCGCAGTCGGCGGATGGACATAGAAGATGAACGCCTGACCGGTGGGGAGGACCGTCACCGACGGCATCCGTGCGCCGCTCGGTCCTGAGAACTGGTTGGCGGTGGAACAGGCGTCGTTGGCGCAGCGGAAGAGGTCGAGCCGGTTCACGCTCTCGTTGCGTGCCACGAGCAAGGGGCGGCCTGTGGCGAGGATTGTGGCGGCGAACTCGGAGAAGGGCGTTCCCGAGCTGTCGATATCGCCGGTTGTTCCGCCGCTGGCGCAGGTTGTGGGGGATTGGCACGCGAAGTAGCGAATGCCGGCGGGGCTGCTCGTCTTCTTGCTGAAGACAAAGGGAAGCCCCGTTCCTGGAAAGGTGACGGCGGTCGCCCATTGCCCAATGCCGGCGCTGTCGACGGCGGCGACGTCTGCGGCGGGGACGAAGGTCGTGCACGCCGCATCTTGACACTGGATCACCTTCAGCCGCGTGAGCGACGCATCGTAGTAGGCGATGAAAACCTGCCCATTGCCGTTCTCGTCGTCGTCCTTCATGACCGTGACCGACGTGTACAGCCCTGTATTGCCGCTCTCGTCGAGCGTGGTAATGGTGGCGGAGGTGCAGCGGAGATTGTGGCAGTGCGCGACCTTGAGCGCCGTATTCGTAACGTCGTAGTAGCTGATAATGCCGCGACCATCCGGCCCGATCGTCAGCGACGTGAACTGGCCGACGTCGCTCGTTGCGCCGTCAAGGGTTGAGATGGTCGCCGTTGAGCAGGCGATGTCCTCGCAGTGCGCCACTTTCAAGTCGCCGTTGGTGCGGTCGTAGTAGCTGATCAAGGCCAATCCGTCGACACCGATTGCGACAGCGGGCCACTCCCCGACATTGGTCGTCTGGCCGTCGAGAAGTGTCCGCGCGATGGTCGGTCGCGGCGCCGCCGCTACGCTGAACTCGGTGCCGGCGAGCGTAAGCCCCATGCCGGCGGCGTAGGTGGTGTCGAGGTCGTTCTGACACGCCCACGTGGTGCCCGTCCACTTCGGCACGTGCCCTGTCGAGCAGGGGGAGGGAGCGCCGATGGCCGCAAGCGGAGTGGGGATGCCGGTGAGGCCGGCGAACGGCGCTGCCGAGGCAGTGAGAGCAGCGGTCGCAGAGAGAGCGTGAGCGGCTGTGTAGGCAGCGGTGGCGGTAAGCGCGGTCGTTGCACTCAGCGCTGTCGTCGCGCTCTGGGCAGCGGTTGCGCTGAGCGCGCTCGTTGCAGTGACGGCGGTTGCAGCGGTCGATGCCGAAATTGCGCCGAGGGCGGTCGTTGCGGTCGCTGCCGTCGTTGCGGTGAGGGCGGTTGCCGCCGTCAAGGCGGAAGCTGCGCTGAGGGCGGTCGTTGCACTCAGCGCTGTCGTCGCGGTGGTTGCCGTCAGGGCGGTGCCGGCGGCGAGCGAAAACAGGGCGTACGGCGTGGGGGTAAGGGCGGTGCGCGGGAGGAGCGTGGTCATCCCGGGGTCTCCTGCGCACTGGACTGCGATTTCGAGAAAACGAGCATGGCCGGGGAAGGCGCCTGCGCCGAAGTCGAGGACGGTGGAAAAGAGCCCTTGGCTCACTAGGAGACCAGAACGCGTGAGCGTCGCGCCGATCTGGATGCCGCCTGTTTCAGCGTCGAACAGCCGGAACTCGAAATCGCAGGCGCCGGTGTGGGGAACGCCAGCGCGCGCCAGGTGTCCTTGATAGGTGAACGCAGTGGGGAGCGGCGTGCCGAGAGTGCCCGGCCCTGGGGGCGGCGCTGCTCGGACGAGGAGCGCGCTGAAGAGGGCTGCGCTGACAGCTGCGACCAAGGGTGCGAACTGAAGGCGGGCCATAGTGCACCGTTCCGGAGATTAGTCGCCGTTCGCGTAGAGAGCGCTCTTGGGGAGGTAAACCGTGTTGAAGCGAGGAGTTGGAGCGGTCGGGGGTGCTGGGGTGGGGGCGTCGAGTGGAGGAGGAGGCGTGACCGCCGCGTGGAGAAATCCTGCGGTCAGGCGATACTGCTCTCCTGCAGCAGAGCCCACGCTCAGCTGGCCGACAGCACCGACCAGCTGGAAGGCAGAGGCAGCGCTCAGCCCTCCGCCGCCATCGTGACGGTCGCGAGTGAGTGAATAGGGAGCGGGCGCTGCGCCTGCAGTCGGTCGAACAGGGAGGACCATCATCAGCGCCAAGACCGAGCCGGCGACCCCTGCCAGAACTGCGCGCATGAGGGCCATCCAATCGTTTGTTCTCTTGGCGCCGGCGGCCATTGTACTCTTTTGCTTGCGCACTGTCCAGCCGCCCCTCGCTTTGCGAAGGAGATGACCCGAGAGCAGCGGGTCGAGGGACGGGGGGCTTGCAGGCGGTGGAGCTACTGCCGGTAGCGTTCGGCGAAGAGCGGGAATTGCCGCCAGCCGAACCGTTGCTGCACGACCCACCAGAAGAAGATGGGATCCTCGAGAAGGGAGCGTCGTCCGAGCCGCTTGGGGTCTTGCGGAATGCGAAACAGCCATTCGAGGCCGACCTTGGTCATCCACCCGGGAGGGACCGGGACATCGCCAGACATCCGGTCGAACGTCGAGCCGACCCCGATCATGACGGGGATACCCATGCGGTGCTGATGGCGTGCCATGAAGAACTCCTGTCGTGGCGTCCCCATCGCGACAGCCAGGATTTCGAGTCCATCCGGGACAGCGCGTTCGGCGGCCTTGAGCATGGTGAACAACGCCGGACTGTGTTGCGCCTGCGTGATGTAGTCGACATTCGGTGTAACGATAAGATGGGGCTTATGGCTTGCGATCATGGGCTCAATCGAGGCGAGCGTTTCGGCCCAAGTACCGTCGCGGACGCCGACGCCGAGAATGAAACGTCTCTGCTACGGATCGGCGGAGAGGATGCTGGAGATCTAGCGGAACTGACGGCGCGCGTTGGGGCGGCTTCTTCGCGGGAGAGCAGCCTTCAGAAGCACGGGATGCAGAACTGCGTGCGGCTCATGTGGCACGCTGCTGCCCCCTCTGATACCATCAGGGCTGTTCTTGCGATGCGCTGATCTCTTCGAGCGGCTCGTGCGAATTCTGTTCCTCAACCATAACGTGGCGTTCACTGGAGGGACATTCAATCGTGCCCTCGACATTGGGCACTACCTCTCGACGAGAGGGCATGAGGTCACGCTTTTGTCGATCAGCAAGTCGAATCGATGGGCATTCTCTGAGAAGTGGGTACGAGGTGTTCACCTGTTCGAGACACCAGATTTGCTTGTCGGGCGTGCCCGAACAGGCTGGGACCTGTATGATGCCTTGCGCCGAGCAGGGTTTGTTGCTAAGCGAGACTGGGATCTGATCCACGCGTGGGACTGTCGCCCTGTTGTTATTCTTCCTGCGCTGGTTGCGCGTCGCGTGAGCGGCGCCCCGCTATTTATCGACTGGTGTGACTGGTGGGGGCGCGGCGGCACCATCCAAGAGCGCTCCGGCTGGGTCGTGCGTACATTCTTCGGCCCGGTCGAGACATTTTTTGAAGAGGCGTTCCGTACCTCTGCCGATCGGACGACCGTGATCTCGACGGCGCTCAGAGAGCGCGCGGTCAGGCTCGGGGTGCCTCGCGAAACGATCCACCTCATGCCGCACGGGTGCGACCCTGTGCACGTTCAGCCTCGCGACCGCGCGGCGGCGCGAGCGCGGCTGGGATTGCCGCCCGCTATCTCTCTCATCGGCTCGGTCGGCAGGCTCCAGGGTCGCGATGGCAGCTTGATGTGGGAGACAGTGCGCCTAGTGGTGGCAGCGCGTCCCGCAACGCAGCTCGTCTTGATCGGAGATCATCGGGCTCAGGTGCCGTCAGACCTCCGTGCTGGCGGCCACATCATCGAGACGGGGTTTGTGTCGGACGATGAGCTGGCTGACTATGTCGCGGCTGCCGACCTCATGCTGACACCGCTTGCGGACACCATTGCGAGCCGTGGACGCTGGCCCTCGAAGGTGAATTACTATCTGAGCGCCGGCAAAGCGGTTGTCCTCAGCCGGGTCGGCGACCTCCCCCTCCTGCTGGAACAGGAGCGGGCCGCTCTTGTGTGCGCCCCCACCAGCGCTGACCTTGCTCGCGGAGTTCTTCATCTTCTCGAACAGCCCCACCTGCGAGCTGAGCTCGAACGGCACGCCCGTCGGGTCGCGGAAACCCTCCTCTCGTGGTCGGCGCTTGTGGATAAATTAGAGCTCCTATATCGGGCGGCGGAGCGCACATCGGCGCGCGTCCGACGATGAAACGTTGGGTCCTTGGGCGCAGAATGGAGCAACTGTTGAGGAGTGCGCTTGATGCGGAAAGGCAGTGTCGGGGAACGGCCCGTCCTCGACAGAGCGCGGCCCCTTCGCTCTATGGGCACGGTCTGGCGCAAGTGAGGAGAACGCCTGCGGACTATGCAGTCGGCGAGAAAGCGGGTTCCGGATGACGCTGCTTGAACCCTCACAGCCAGAGACTCGGCATACGAGGCAGGAGCCGATCGTGGGACCGGTCTCCCGCCGGCCGCGCGTGCTGCTCGTCAGCCATACCTATCTGCACGGCGGGTATGAGGGAAAGCTGCAGGCGTTGGCCGATCAGGTAACGCTGCGGCTCTGCCTGCCGGAACACTTCTTCAACGACTACGGTTCCCCAATGGCGGCGCCTCGGGGCGAGCGCTACGAGCTTGCGCTTTATCCTCCGTGGTTCCCGATCAAGAAACGCTCTTCCACCCGCTGGGTTCTCGCTTCCCTGGACCTTGGAATGCGGCGGTTTCAGCCCGACATCGTCCATATCGAGAATGAGATCCACAGCTTTGTGGTCTTCCAAGCGCTTGCGCAGCGAAGGTTGTTCGCGCCGCACGCCAAAATCGTGGTGTTCTTCTGGAACAATCTGCCGCTCGCAGGGCGGAAAGCGCTGCCTCTCCGCGTCCTGACGGCGTTAGCCCGCCCCCGAATAGCGCTCTTCTTTGCCGGCAACCAAGCAGGACGCGAACTGCTTCTGCGCGAAGGCGTTTCGCCGAAGCGCGTGATTGTGCTGCCTGCATTTGGGATAGACCGCGCTTGGGTCCGAACGCTGTCGCCGGAGCAGCGCGCGCAGCGCCGGCGGGCGTACGGCATCGGCGAGGAGGAAGTGGTCCTCCTCTATGTGGGGCGGTTTGTCCCTGAGAAGGGGATTGACGATCTCCTTGCGGCGCTCCGCTTCCTTGCGCATGAGGGTCCGCCGGTCCGCCTCCTGTGTGTCGGTGATGGGCCGATGAAACCGTTGCTGCTCGCCTCTGCGCCGCTGGCGCAGGTCTACTCGCCTGGCGGGCGAGAAGCGGTGCAGCCGTTCTATGAGGCGGCCGACCTGCTCGTTCTGCCGTCGCGAACAACGCCGAACTGGGCAGAACAGTTCGGCCGCGTGCTGGTCGAAGCGATGGCAGTCGGTGTGCCGGCAATCGGGTCGAGCTCAGGAGCGATCCCGGAAGTGATCGGCGACCCCGCCCTGATCTTTCCGGAGCGCGACCCGGCTGCGCTCGCGCAGCTCATCGACCGCTTGCGCCGGGACCCCGCACGGCGTCTTTCCGCTGGGCGCGCCGGGCAAGAACGGGTCGTGCGTCAGTACACCAATGAGGTGATCGCGGCCCGCACCGTCGAAGCCTATCGAGCGCTGCTCAATGGCGACCTCTCCTAAGGCCGGCATGCTGACGATTGGGATCGACAACGTTTCCCCCGGAGAGGCGACCGCTCGCGCTGCACCGGGCGGAATGCGGCTCTATCTGCAGGCGCTGACGCGCGAGTTTGCGCGCTTACGGCCGACCTTTCGCTTTGTCCTGTTCACTCCTGAGTGGGCGGACGACCTTTTCGACGGCCAGCTGCCTGCAGGAGTAGAGGTCGTGCAATTGAAAGGCGTGCCGCGTCGGAAGTCACTCCGCGTGCTCTATCAGCAGGGGCAGCTTGCCGCCGCAGTGAACCGGCGCGGGGTTGACGTCTTCTTCGCGACGGCGACGGTCGCGCCGTTGTTCCTGCGAATGCCCGTCGTTGTGGCGATCCAATTTCTGCAGTTTTATGAAACTCCTCTCATTCGTGACCCGCTGCGGACGGCGTATCTGCGCTGCCTCGTGCCGTTGTCGGCGCGCCGAGCGACCCGACTGATTACCTTCTCCGAGAGCGCCCGGCAAGACCTGCGGCGGTATGTCGGCGTCTCTCCCGAGAAGGTAGTCGTCATTCCGCATGGGCTGTCTGAGGAGGTATGGGCGGCGGCGGAAGGGAGAGGTCCGGAAGGGGAGGGCCCGCGCCTGACGGGCGGCCGGCCGTTCATTCTCTATGTCTCGGCAACGTATCCCTACAAGAACCATCACCGTCTGATTGAGGCATTTGCGCAGCTGAAGCGGGCTCGGCCGACTGACCATGTGCTTTTGCTCGTTGGCAGTGAGGCGGGGGTCTCGTTTGCGTCATTGCGTGAGACCGCCCGCAAGGCAGGCGTTGCCGATGCAGTGATCATCGCTGGGCGGGTTGCGCATGCGGCGCCGCTCTATCGGCAGGCAGCCCTCGCGGTGATCCCCTCGCTTGCGGAAACGTTTGGGTATCCTCTCCTTGAAGCGATGGCCTGCGGGTGTCCAGTCGTGACGTCGAATTGCAGCAGCCTCGCTGAATTAGCGGGTGATGCGGCCATCCTAGTCGACCCGCACGACCCGGCGTCGATTGCTGCAGGGCTTGAGCGCGGCTTGTTTGATGAGCGCGAGCGGGCGCGGCTTATTGCTCGCGGCCGCGAACGCGCACAGCCGTATCGCTGGTCAAGGAGCGCCGAGGCGACGCTCGCTGTGCTCGAAGCAGCGGCAATGCAGTCGGCGGCTGTCGCGAAGCCACGCGAGGATGCGGTGTAGTGGCGAGGACAATCCCCGGAGGGAAATTACTGGCAAGAGTTGCTTGAACCGTGATTGGGAGTGAGAGCGGAGCGCTTTTCGCTCATAAGGGGCTCTCGTTTCGGCTCCGCAACGAGGAGATAGCCGATCGCTACCCGCTTGCCTCTGAAGAAGCTGTCGAGCGTCAAGGCGAGAAATTGCAGCAAAACGAGAACCGGCAGGACGAGAAGGATGCCGGGAGTTCGTCGTCGCCGGGTGCCGGTGCGGGGCGCAACGGTGTCATAGAGCGCTTGCCCGATCAGCGAACCGAGAACGACTGCCCACCAGCCGCCTCGCCGCTTTACCTCGCGCACGCGAAATCCTGCGCGCTCGGCGAACGCCTTCAGGCCAAATGCCGTGTAGCGGGTGTAGTCGTACGGTTCCTCGTGCAGCGGCTCGAAAAATGGCGCCGAGAGGATGAGCGTCCCGCCCTCAGCAATAACGCGGGGCGCCTCTCGGAGGAGCAGGTCGGGGTCGGGGACATGCTCGATCACCTCCGTGCACAGGATGACGTCAGCAATCCCGGAGCGAAAGGGCAAGGAGCAGGCGTCAGCGAAGATGTCTGGTCCTCGTTCCGCCTCGAACCGGCCGGGAAGGTCGACCCCAAGATAGTCGACGACATGCGGCCTGAGCATCGGCTCGTAAGGACGGCGTCCACAGCCGATGTCGAGCAGTCGCTTGACTTTCCTCTCGCGGGGAAAGGCCGCGGCGACGAGCCGTTCTTGATACCATGCGCCGAGTCGGCGGGGATGAAGCCACGTTCGCGCAAGCGCTGCGCGAAGGCGGAAGAAGGGCTGCCTGAAAGCTCGGCCTTGCCCGGCTCGGAAGACTGTCATAACGGACCCGTCGTCGTCACGAAGTGGTCAGCACTGCCGTGTTGGCAGTGAGAGTGCCAGCGCGCCCGTCATAGTTTTGCACAACGAGGCCGGCGCGCAGCAGCAAAGACGCATCGCGAGGCCTCGCTTACATCTCCGAACGCATAGACAGCTGGTGATTGCGCAGCGCGCGGATGCCGGCAAGAACTGTGCCGCCGATCAAACCAAGAGCGGCACCCCCGAGAAGCCAAGTCGGGACTGGCGCATGGGCGTCGACGGGCTCGGTTGTCGAGACCACAATCGCGCGGCCGGACGA
Organism: Dehalococcoidia bacterium; assembly: GCA_025054935.1. Lineage (NCBI taxonomy): Bacteria > Bacillati > Chloroflexota > Dehalococcoidia > Dehalococcoidia bacterium. Next base: position 192,382 of record JANWZD010000005.1, read on the forward strand.
TGCGGCGGCAATCAGGGTCTCTTGGACCTTGGCGACGAGCGCGGCCCGAGCATCGCGGGTCAGCTTTGCGTCAGTGGTGAGCGCCTCGAAGCGGAACTGCGCCGCCTGACGCTCGGCTTCTTTGCGGGCGAGGTCAGCGCTGAGCGCGGCGATACCGTGGCGCAAAGCGTCGTCTCGGTCGCCGAGCTGTCCTACGGGGAACGGCTGGCTGTCTGCGCTGGGCAAGCTGGCGAGCGTGGCGGCAGTGGCGGCGAGTGAGTCGAGCACCTCGGCTTTTCGCTGCTCGACAAGGCGCAGAAATGCTTCAACATCGCTCAGCAAGGTGTCCGAGCTGAGGGATTGCCCTGTTATGACGGAGAGGTCAAGCTGGAAAATGGTTGCTGGAGATGCGGGGCGGTTTTCGGGCGTGTCCGGCTGTTCGAGGCGGGATGCGCTGAGCAGCGCGAGGTCGCGTTGGAGGAGGAAGAGCGAGACTGCCGCCGCCGCTCTGCTCGCTGGGGATTGGGTGCTGGCCCGCAGCTGTTCCCGCAGCGTGAGCCCGTTCTGGCGAAGCTCCTCGAGCTTCCCGAGCAGGGAATACGCTCGCCCAATCTCACTCTCAATCGCCAGCCGACGCTCTGCGCTCAGAGTATCGAGGAGCTGCTTCTGCTGCGTGATGCGCTGCCCCAGAAGTGGGAGCGGCGAGGTCTCAAGAAATCGGACGACCGCTGCTTCTGCTGCTTCATTTGCGGCCGTCGCCTCGGCGAGGCGGGCCTCGAGCAGCCGCAGGTCTTGCTCGGTTGTCGCGTACACCTCATCCAAGCGGGCGACGACGGCCTCGGTATACGCGGTGACGGCAAGCGCAGCTAACTCTGGAGAGGGCGCGCTTACGCGAAGAGTGATAAGGTTGCCGCGAATTTGCGGGTGCAGCGCAGCCTGAGCGACGGCCGCGTTGGCAGCGGCGGCATCTGCTGCCAGCGCGGCAGCCCGGGCCGAAGCCGCCGTTCGCGTCTGCTGGCTGGTGATGATCGCCCGATATTCCTCAGCACGACTGGTCGGGGGGACGCCCGAGGTAAAGATGTCGACTGTCGTGAACTTGGGGTCGAGTTGGAGGCGATACTTTGATCCGGTCAGGACGATCTGCGACTCGGCGCTGTAGCGCGGCGCGATGATCCGAATTGCAAGTCCGCTTGTTGCGCCGAGAAGCGCGCCGATCACGGCGCAAGCGAGGATTGTCCGCCGCCCGTGCCACACCGCGCGCCACAGCTGACCGAGGTCCAAGCGAATGGTACTCTGCTCGACGATGACGGCGGGAGGGGCGCTCATGCTTCGCGGGCACCTTTCATCGCTCGAGAGTCGCTGGGGCCTAATAGTAGTCAATGCCTCCCTTCGTGGCTACTGTCAGCAGCAGGGGAGGAACCCCCTGCTCTGCTCGGATAAGGCAGCAGCTCTCGCTGGGGGAACGAGACCCGGGTGGCTCTCTTTATTGGCCGCTCTGCAAGAACAGGTGACGCTCCCTTCGCCTATCTCAGCTACCGATTCATATGCTATCCTTGCGCCTCGGCTAGTGCGGGCGCTCTTCGAGCGCAGCATCCCCGTGGGACAAGAACCGCAGGCGAGGGAAGAGAATGGCGCTTCGCGCAGTAGTGACTGGCGCTGGTGGGTTCATTGGGCACCATCTTGTGCGATATCTGAAAGCTCGAGGCTACTGGGTACGCGGGGTTGATCTTCATCTCCCTCTCTATGAACCATCCCCAGCTGATGAATTTCTTCTCCTAGATTTGCGTTCTCGCGAGAACTGTCGCATTGCGACGGCAAATGTGGACGAGGTCTATGCTCTCGCGGCCGATATGGGCGGGATGGGCTATATCTCGAGCAATCACGCAACCATTCTGCGCGATAACAGCCTGATCGATATCTTTACCCTCGACACTGCAGCAGAGAATGGTGCATCTAGGCTGTTCTACGCCTCGTCGGCATGTGTCTATCCCGAGTACCGTCAAATGGAGGCGGCTATCCCCGGGTTACGCGAAGAAGACGCCTACCCTGCAGCGCCGCAAGATGCCTATGGCTGGGAAAAACTGATGGCCGAGCGTCTCTGTCAGCATTATCGTG